>JBBRJN010000040.1:0-11588 GCA_038219365.1 Kiritimatiellia bacterium
TGCTTCACCCTTGCGGACACTCCGGCTGCGGACCACCATGCTGGAGCTCCTGATGGACGTTCTTTCGGCTTCAAACGCCCACACCGTGCCGCCGGGCGAGGAGCGCCTGGCCACCCTGATGCGCGCCCTGCAGGCGCATCCTGAGAAAGCGTACACGGTCGCTCACCTCGCGCGTCAGGCAGGCATGGCACCGACCCACTTTATCACGCGCTTCCGCGAATTGTCAGGGCTTCCTCCGCGCCAGTTCCTGCTCAACTGCCGCATGAATAACGCACGCACGTTGCTCAAGGAGACCGACAATCCTGTTACCGATATCGCGCTGCAGCTGGGCTTCTGCTCCTCGCAACACTTCGCCAGCCTATTTAAACGCCACACCGGCATCACGCCTCTCGCCTGCCGCAAAGGAGGCACCGGCCCCCGCCGCGCCAGTGACCGCGACGACGGTCAAAGCCCCGTCATCGCGCATGGCGCGGTGCCGCCGTCCCGCATCCGTCACGGCCTTTCGCAAACCTCATCATGACTTTCGGACGCTTCTTGCCCAAAGTCAGAGTACAGGACTTTTATGCACTCAGGACAGAGGCCATGGCTGAAATCGGCCTCGGTGTGGTTGTGGACATAGACCTCCACCTGATTCCAATAGCCCTGGTCATCGCGGATCTTTTTACATTTCGCGCAGATGGGCACGATGCCTCGCAAGGTCTTGACCTGATCGAGCGCCTGGCGTAGCTCGGCGACCTTCGTGGCGAGCGTGTTTTGTGCGACGATCAAACGCTGGCCGACCTCAATGCGGGCACGGAGCTCGCCAGGGGCGAAGGGTTTGACCAGATAGTCGTTGGCACCCGCCTCAAGCCCGGCGATGATGTCTTCCTCCTCGCCTTTGGCGGTCAGCATGATCAGGTAAGGAGGACGGTCAGTTTGCAGGGTGCGGACCCGGCGCACAACCTCCAGCCCGTCCATCTCTGGCATCATCCAGTCGAGGATCGCGAGCAGGGGTGCATCCGCCTGCTGGAACGCCTTCCAAGCCTCCAAACCGTCCACGGTCACAACCACTTCATGCCCTTGTTTTTTTAACACTTCACGCAGCACGGCACGTGACGTGACGTCATCTTCAGCGATCAGGATACGCATAAAATAGCCTCCGGTTCCGAATCCATACACAAGGCGAACTGCTTATCCGGGGTACGGATCTCGTGGCTCATAGTGGCCAAGAATCCCCTCTTTGTTCAGGATAGGAATCCAGAGAGGCATACCCTTTGTAGATACACCGGTTGACGGCCGGTAACACGTAACGCGATTTGAAAAGCATAAACCCATGAAGGCGCTAACGCGAGTGATATTTGCAACCTTTGCATGATAGATAGGTCCTTGCAATGCCGACATTGTTGACAAAACACAACATTCAGGCATGATACTCACCTCGAATACTCCTTTATCTTAGCAGGTTAGGGACTTTGATAAATGGCATTGAGAACGATACGGGGCAGGAATACACAGCATGCAGACATCACATCAGAGTAAAGCCCGTGCCATCGCGGTCGCCTTGTTGTCGGGCCTGTCCGCACATGCGGCAGAAAATCAGAGCCCTGCTACACCCCATCCGCACTGGCAATGGGCGGGCTGGGGCGGTGGCGGCTTTTACTACTCGACGGTTTTCCATCCCGCCAAAGACGGCGTGATCTACATGGGCGGCGATGTCTGCGGCGTCTACAAGACGGAAGATCACGGGCTTAACTGGCGGCTTATCAACGACGGTCTCGCCGATTACGGCGTCTTCTCGCTCGCAGTTGACCGCACCGCGCCCGAAACCGTTTATGCCGCCACCGACGGCGGCCTCTGCAAGAGCACCGACGGCGGCTCGCACTGGCGCCTCCTGCCCGGCACCGGTAAGAAGGACCTGCGTATCACCGGTGAGAAGGGTCGCAGCATCCGCTGCATTGCCGTCGATCCGGCTGACGGGAAGATCCTCTACGCGGCCAGCCCCGCCGGTAAGGTTTATAAAAGCACCGACGGCGGTGAAACGTGGAAAACCGCCTACGAGAAAGCCTCCGAGCAGGAGCCGCCCGAAACGTTGCGCGTCCAGTTCGGCAAGGTCAACGACGCCTGGTTTGGCGGCTTCTGGTTTCCGCTCGCCTTCCCGCAAGGCGTCACCTCCGCCGACTGCGCGGGCTTCGGCTTCTCGTTCAAAGGCGACGGCACCTTGCCTCAGGACAGTTTTTTGACACTCAAGACCCACGACGGCGTGACCTACCGCAGCCGTAACCTGCGCGGCCTGTTCGGGCAGACCCGGTGGGGAGATGTCGTGCTCGGTGCCAAGGACTTCACCCTTGACCCTGACTACGCCAAGAAGAATCCCGAAACGGCAAAGGCCTACTCCGGCACACCCGACTGGAGCAGGGTCAACCGCATGGACCTCTCCTGCGTCGGGCCGCTGATGGAGGATGCGCCCGTGGGCAAGTATACCCATTTTTTCTTTGCTCTCACCCGCTCTCCAGACAGCAAAACATATCCGTCGGCAGCGCCGTACCAGCATGTCGCCAAAGCGTTCCCCAAGGGCACCTCCGTGCAGTCCTACGGCAACCTCCGTGTCGGCTCTTTACAGGGCGGCAGCATTTACAGCGTCGCCGTCGCGCACAAGGAACCTTCGCTCGTGATCGCCGCCACAGACGATGCCGGGCTCGTGCTCAGCAGCGATGCGGGCCAGACTTGGCGCGAACTGGCCACGCCCAAAAAGGCGGCCAGCATCGCGATCTCCGCGAGCGCCCCGTCCGTCCTCTACGCCTCCTTCTTCAAGGACGGCGTCTGGAAGTCGACCGACAAAGGCCAAACCTGGAAGGACCTCTCGCAAAGCTTCCCAAAAAATTGCTCCATGCATGAAGTGGCCGTGAGTCCCGTGAACCCGCTCGACGTTTATGTGATCGGCTCCGCCGACTGGAACGGGCGCTTTTTCTACTCCAACGACGGCGGGCAGACGTGGACAGAGGTGTCCAAGCTCAAGCCAGATTCCGTCGGCAGCCCCACACTCGCAAACGAGTTTCAGCAGGGAATGGCCAGTTTGAGCAACCCGAAAAATATCGCCATCAACCCGCTCAACCCTCAAGAACTCTATATCGCCGCCAACTGGCGTCCGTGCCACAGCGCGGACGGCGGGCGCACCTGGACCGAGCGCGTGCGCGGCGCGGACATCTCCTGTGTTTACGATCTCCGTTTCTTCAAGGGCCGCACCTACGCCTCGGCCATGGACGAGGGCGTGCTCGTCAGCAGCGATAACGGCGGGTTCTGGCACCCACTTTGGCCCCTCAAATATGACACCGAGATTGCCGGTCACCACTGGCGGCTCGCGGTTTCTGACGGAACCGGTGGCGACCACATCGTCAGCACCTGCAGCCCATGGGATTCCAGAGGTCCCAATCGCGTGGTCGTGAGCGACGACGGCGGCAAGAGCTTCACGCGCACCATCGAGGGCTTGCCCGCGACCAATCCGCAGGCCAACACGATGTGGGGCACCGGCTATCCACGAGCCCTGGCCGCTGACCCGAAAAATCCGCAGATTCTTTACCTCGGCATCGACGGCGATCCCTCGGAGGGCAAGAGCGGCGGCGGTATCTTCAAATCGATTGACGGCGGTCGCACATGGGCCGCGCTTCCCGGCCAGCCCGGTTGTCGGCGCATGTTCTTCGGTCTCGCGGTTGATCCGACCGACTCCCGGCGCCTCTTCTGGGGCTGCTGCGGCACGGGCGGCGGCCTCTGGCGCAGCGAAGACAGCGGTACGACATGGCAACATGTGTTCAAAAACGACCAGTGGCTTTTCAACGTGCATGTGGCGTCCGACGGCACAGTCTTCTGCCCCGGCAAGAACCTCTGGCGCAGCACGGACCACGGCAAGACGTGGAAGCAGCTCACGAAGTTCCCGTACGACGCGCCCCGCCTCATCGTCGCGGTGGAGACCGACCCCGCCGACGCCAAACGGCTGTGGTTTGCGACCACGACCTGGGACGGTAGTTCCGAGGGCGGCGTGTACGAGACCCGCGACGCGGGTGCGACGTGGCAGGAGATCACCTCCGACCTGCCGTATCGCAAGCCCCTGCTCCTGCGTTATAACCCCGACACGCATGAACTCTGGGCAGCTGGCGTCTGCCTCTTCAAGTGCAAACGGTAGCACGCGCCGGGTCGGGCACTGCACGTACGGGCGGCACGTCTCGGACGCCCGGCGAACGTATAGCGTGTGGCAGGCGTGCGGCAGGCATGCGCGTGGCGCTCGCGTGGCGCGTCGCCGGCGGTCCGGCCCGTACGCTGCGCTCCCGGGCGTGGACGTCCCGCCGTACGGGCTTGGACCGGGTCGGGCACTGCACGTACGGGCGGCACGTCTCGGACGCCCGGCGCACGTACGGCGTGCGGCACAGGCATGCGCGTGTCGTTCGCGTTGCGCGTCGCCGGCGGTCCGGCCCGTACGCTGCGCTCCCGGGCGTGGACGTCCCGCCGTACGGGCATGGACCGGGTCGGGCATTGCACGTACGGGCGGCACGTCTCGGACGCCCGGCGTGCGTACGGCGTGTGGCAGGCGTGCGCGTGTCGCTCGCGTGGCGCGTCGCCGGCGGTCCGGCCCGTACGCTGCGCTCCCGGGCGTGGACGTCCCGCCGTACGGGCTTGGACCGGGTCGGGCATTGCACGTACGGGCGGCACGTCTCGGACGCCCGGCGCGCGTGCGGCGTGCGGCAGGCGTGCGGCAGGCGTGCGCGTGTCCCGATGCCAACGTCGAACGTCCAACTCTAAACGTCGAAGTTCCCTTCGGCGTTGGGCGTTCTGAGTTCAGCGTTCGACGTTAAGACCTCCTGTCGGAGTCTACTTCATGCTCGGCAACACGATGCCGCGCAGGATGATCTTCTGACAGGCGATGAACACGACCGCCGTCGGGATGGATACGACCACGAAGCCCGCCATCACCGCCCAGGGCTGGTCGCTTAGCTGCTGGCTCATCTGATACATCCAGACCGCCAGCGTCCAGCGGCTCTGCTTCTGGCACACCAGCAAGGCCCACTCCCAGCTGTTGTAGGCGCTGACGAACGCGTTCAGCGCGTTGACCGCCAAGATCGGCGTGGTCATCGGCAGCGTGATCTTGAACAGAATCTGCCACTCTTTCGCGCCGTCGATCGCCGCCGCCTCGTACAGTTCGCGCGGCAGCCCGTCGAAAAATCCCTTGAGGATAAAAATCGACATGCCGCTCGCGAGCGTCGGCAGCACCAGCGCGGCAAAGGTGTTGAGCAGCCCCAGGTCGCGAATCAAGAGGAAGCCCGGGATCGCCGTCACCGCCGCCGGAAACGCCATGGTCGCCAGCAGGAACAGCAGAATCTTCTCCGCCACACGCAGCCCGAAGCGCGAAAGTGCATAGGCCGCCAGCGGGTTCACCGTCAGCGTTGCCAAAACCGACAGCACGACCAGCAGCAGCGTGTTGCCGAACGCCTGTCCGCGCAGAAACAGGAACTCGCCCACCATGCGATAGTTGGCCGCCATACTCGCCAGAAAGTCCGTCCACCCGCGCCGAGCGAAGGTTACGGCCATGGTCTCACGGAGCGGAAACCGTGCCTCTTCGATACGCGTGAGCGCCCAGCCATAAGCGCGGTTTACGTCCGCAACCGAACCGTATTTTCCGACCAAAAACGCCTGCCACGCCTGCTCCGCGCTGTGCATCGCCAGATTCTCGAGCGGAACTGTGGGCACAAAGTTGCGCCAGAGCGTGCTGTTCTCGTACTCCGGCAGCCTGATCTCGCCAAAATCAGCAATCGTATGCCCGGTCAGCCGTCCATAGGCCAACACGTTTTTACAGGTGCTCCGCACGTACGCTTGGTACGCATGCTCGAGTCCGGGCGTCACGCGGACACGCAGCAGCCTGCGCGGATAGGCCTCTCGCACAAAGGTCTCCCACTCTTTTTGCAGCACGCCCCGTGCGCCGCTCGGAAGGGGAAACGGCAGTTGTTCGAAAGACGCGCACGCCTGCCCCGCAAGCCGCCCATAATCCTCCGGAGTGAAGGCATGTCCTTGCGGCAAGCCCAGCCGCACCTGCACATCCGAACGCTTGAGATAGCTGAGCCACAGCGGACGCGACTCGTAAGGAACCGTCCGCGTCATGGGACACTCACGGCCGGCATACGCCTTGAAGCGCTCCCAGTCCGCGTCATGGGCTGAACGCACGGATTCAGGGTTCAGGGGCCGGGGTTCAGGAATCCTGGCTTCGCAAGGTTTCTCACTTCTTACTTCTACCTTCTTACTTCTACCTTCTCCCTGGCACCCCGGCGTAAAGGCCAGCTCGCGGTAGGCCCGCTTAAAGTCCTGATACAGCTCCATTTTGGGGTCATCGCCCGGATAGTCCCAGCCCGCGTGGTGCAGCGGCGCGCGCTGCTGCGCAATCATGCGGATGCCGAAAAATGTGCTGTACCGGATCAGCCACTCGCGGTTGAGCTGCTCCAGCGCGGCTTCCCGAAGCGCACCCGCCGACAACGCCTGAGCCGCACCTGGATGGGCAAGCCGCACCTTTCTTTCAAACTGCTGACGCACGAAACCGGCTACATCGCGCGCATCGAACGTGCAGACGCTGTTGCGGATGTCGTAATCGAGATTAAAAGCCGCATAGTCCGCCGCCATCCGCCGCCACCGCGCCGCGGTTTGAGGCTCGTCGAGCCCCTTCAACTGCGCTTCGGCGAACGCCCGGCAACCCGTGCTGTCGCGCGACACGATGATCCAGCTTCCCCAGTGCGTCGGCGCGTCCGGGTAGACCTCCGTCGGGAAACGCGGGTAGCACGTCGCCACATAGCGCATGAAACGGTCAGGGCGGTCCCACAGCGCGCGCACGACCGGCGAGAAGCGGTAGTAGTCGTACGGCCCGGTCAACGATGACGCGAACATCACCAGAAAAGGCCACACCATGGTGATTCCGCCCAGCGACAACACGGCATAAACCAAGGCCAGGAAGACCCGTGCCTTTGCTGTCTTCCGCTCGACTGTCAAGATTACTGCCATGGGGGGAAACGCTCAGGTGCCTAACGCACTACTTCAGCGCCTGCTCAATGGCTTCGGTCAGTTCCGCCGCATCGGGTGTTGTCCGCGATCCGAAACGGGCGATGAGCGTGCCGTCCCGTCCGACCAGGAACTTGTTGAAGTTCCACGAGACCTCGCCGCCCATGCCGGGGTGCAGCACCGTGTCCGTCAACCACCCAAAGAGCGGATGCTTGTCGTCGCCCTTGACCTTGATCTTGGCGAAGAGCGGGAAGGTCACGCCAAAATTCAACGTGCAAAACTGCTGAATTTCGGCGTTGGTGCCGGGCTCCTGCCCCAAAAAATCGTTGGACGGGAATCCCAGAAGCACGAGCCCCCGCTCCCGATAGGCCTCGTACAGCTTCTGAAGCCCCGCGTATTGTTTCGTGAAACCGCACTTACTGGCCACGTTGACGACCAGCACGACCTTGCCCCGGTAAGGCGCCAGCGTCGTGCGTGTGCCTTCGATGGTCTCGACAGCGAAGCCGTAGAACGCCGGCGAGCTTGATGCAACAGGAATAATAGGCATATGAACCTCCGATTTACGCAGAAACCACGGAACAAAGGGCGAGTTCCAATAGACAGCATACGGTTGCCCGTCAGCACGCCACTCCGACTGGCCTGCCAGCCAAGCGGTCAGACGTTTTATACCGTCTTCATATTTCTCCCGGGAGTAGCTGCCGCGCAAGCCGATGCTGGCGACGGTTGTCTCCGGCAACGTTTTTACGCTCACCCCGTTGGTCGAGGGAAGCGCCTGAGACGGCGAAGGGCTGCCCACGAAAAAAACCATCTCGTTCGTGGAGGCGGACGCTTCGACCGGAACGCTCATCGAAATCTGATTTTGTTTGATGTAGTTGAACAGCTTCATGAACGCCGCGCCCCGGTCCTTGAAGGCGTCGCCAGGGGCGGAGGCCGCCAAGGTCGTTCGCGCGGGAAGCTTCTTGATCTCGATCGTTCCCACCGGAGTACGCGGATAAATGGATTCGTATGACATGACGTCGCCCCCCATGATGAGTCCGATAAATCCTGCCAGCCACCAAACGTTGAACAGCCTTTTCGCACACATCGCACCACCGCCTTTCTTGGGTGACAGTATAGCAGGCTGAAAGGACGGGGAGAAGTACATTAGTGCCTTACAAACCAACAACCACACTAAAAAACAAGTTGTTTGCGCAGGAGTCAGAAGGGGAAGAGCGACGGAAACGGTTGTTTTTAGCCAGGATTAACAGGATTTGCAGGATTGCGGCGGCGAAAAATGCGTGAGCACAGTTTGAATCAGGAAAACAGGAAAGGGAATCTGCGCAGGCAATGCAGGAGCATCTGCAGGGTGTAGCGCAAGAAAGGCGAGCCGTCACGCCGCGTCCGGTAGCACCTGACACCTGCGTTTGCGGGCTTCGCCCGCGTTAGCTCACGCGCTAATGCACACCCTGCGCCAGCCGCTTCAGCGTGGCCTGGTCCGCTTCGTTGGCGCGGTCACGCTTGGCTTTGTACTGCTCGTACTTCGCGCATTCTTTCTCGTTCCATGTGTTCGCCTCGGTATAGTCGCCGCAGAAGGGAACGCCCAGATCGACCCACATCGCGAGGCGTGCCACCGCAGCGGGCGTCAGCGTCTTACAGTGGCCTTTATCCAGCATCTCCGCAAAAAGCCGGCTGGCGTTCGACCCCTCTGAAGAGGGCTTCTGAAGAGGCGGTGCCGAGGCGGAGGAAACCCAGTTGAGCACGGTGTGTGTCGCGTCGCCGCGCCACCGCGCCATCTCCTCCTTGTGGTCGGGCCGCGCGTGCGTCAACGCGAGATACGAGCGCGTCCACTTACGCTTCGCTTCCGGATCGACCACGCCGGTCGCTGTGAGATCAGGCTTCTTGTCATCCTTGCCGTCGTGGCACGTTACGCAATGCGCGTCCAGCACCGGCTGCACCTCCTTGAGAAAGCTGAATCCGCGCCGCGGCCCGTTAATCGGCGCGAGCGGGTTCGCACCAGCGGCCAGGGCGCGGGTCGGACGTGCGGTGGCGAGCGGCACGCTGTTCTTGGACTCGTGGCAGCCCACGCACGAGGCATTCTCGCCGGGCTGCAGCGAGGTCCAGCTACGCATGGTCTGCACCATCCGGCCCTTCTCATCCAGAAGCATGAAGTAGACGGGACAGCGCGCCTCAGTGGTAAAGAACACCGAGCCGTCCTCATACACCGGCGCGTCGCCGATGAGGATCTTCGGATCCCAGGCACCGTTGCCGACCGCGACAGGCGTCGAGATCATCGCGCCGCCGCCGGGGCCGCCGTTGCCGTTGGCGCCGATCCCCGCAAGCCGGTAGTCGAGGCCGATCACGCGCAGCGTCTTGACCGTGCCGCGCGGCACACCCGCCATGGCCTCGCCCGCATACACGTCCTGAACATAGAAAGTGCCGCCCGGCTTTTTGAGATCCACCATGCTGGGTTTCACCGGCGGCCGCTCGCGCACACGCAACGGAACGGGTCGGCCGCACGAGAGCCCCTGACGCGACACCAGCAATTCGCGGCACCCATTAAGGTCCATCCAGTAGATCCCGAAGCCGGTCGTGCGCTCCTCGTGCCGTTTGCCGTTGATCGTCTGCCAGCCATCCGGATTGTACATCACGATCAGACTCTTCTCGTCGATGGGGTACGGGTAGGCGAACAGGTCGCCCTCCTGTCCGTAAGCGTCGACGATCACCGACTTCGTATCGCGCACCGGCGCGACGAGCGTTACGCCTTCAGCCTCCTGCCGCCCCTTCGATGGGTCGATCAGAATCAGGTCACCCGGCTGCCGCGTGTGGTGCCCGGTCGCGATAGCGAAGATCTTGCCGCTGTTCGGAATGCCACGGGCGTGGATGATCGTGGTGGGAAACCAGGAGTTTTCGCCGTAAACTGCGGTCTGTTGCGTGCCGTCCTGCGCCATCTGAAAGAGCGGCTGCGGATACATCTGCGAGCGGTCGTTATATTCCCAGCGCGTGTAGAGAATGCGTCCGTCATCCGTGACCGTGGGGTAATTTAAATGCACTTGGTCAAAGGTCAGCCTCAGGATATCCTGACCGTCCCTCGTGCAGCGGTAGAGGTTGCTCACCTCGGTCCACCAACAGTCCACGATTTGCATGCAGCGCGTGGAATTGAAAATGATGTCTCCGCTCGGAAGATAGCACCCCTCGTAGTCGGCGATGCCCAAACCCTCGGTCAGCTGGCGGATCTCACGCGTGGCGACGCTCATCTCATACAGGTGATAGTCATCGTCGCGGTCTGATTTTTTGAGTGCGAAGAGGATTCTCTTTCCGTCGAAATCCACGTCCGCATCACGGATGAGGCCTTCGGCGGTCTCGGTGAGCACCGTTTCTTTCCAAAGGCCATTCTGCCACTCGGACAGACAGAGCTGGCCGCCCTTGTGAAAATTGCGCTCGGCCTGCGCGTCCGAGAGCGCCTCGGTATAGGCGTAGTGCGAGCCGCCCATCACATAGTGTCGGGCATAGACCAGCTGCGGCATCTCGGCCTTGACGCGGGCCAAGCGCTGGGCGCGACGGTCAGCGCAGGCAGCGCGGTAGGCGGCGAGGGCGGAAGAGAGGTCCGGGAAACCGTCCCTACCCGAGGCGGCGGCCTGGAGGAAACGTGCCGCGCCGCCAGAGCCGGTGAACAGAGCGGCCCCGTTCGTGAGCTTCAGATCCTGACGAAGCCAGTCCGCCAAGACCTCATCGCCGCGTTCGACCGTCGCCCACAGGGCCTGCGGCGATTTCTTCTCGCTGTCCGAAACAGCCCGGCCGAGCAGCGTCGCCGCCAGTGCGCACGCCTCAGAAGCGACCGCTTGCGGCATCTCCTGCGCAACGCCATGTGCGGACAACAGCCCCAAGGCCACCACGCTAAAAATAAACCGGCTCGTCTTCATATCCCCATCCTCTTATTCGGCGAATCCCTGAACAGCAGCGCTGCATGAGGCCGGGTAATTACCGAGCAAGATGAAGTGCGCCACATACACAAAGCCTTCGCACGATATCAGCACTTTCAGCCGCGTGTCGCTCTTCTGCGAGAACGCCGCGACGCCAAGGACCAGCGCCACGTAGCCTAGAATTTGAGCAGGTAAAAAAAATGACCCCGCAATCATACCACTCTCCGGAAAATGAAAGCGCCTATGATGCGGGTTTCCCGGGGTGTTGTCGAGCGCGAGGTGTCACCGAGCAACAATTCTAAATATGGCAGGACACTCGCTGAGGGAAGGCCCTCACGGTTGCTACAAACGGAAGCGCCCGGCTTTCTCCTGTTCGTAGTGGCGCCGTGAGGCGCTTCTTAGCACGTGCCCAGAACAACCGATTTCGCGGGGAACGGGGGGTCGAGAGAATTATAACGCAGAGCGCAAAGAGGAGAGAGGAGAGAGGAGTTAGTGCCTTACAAACCAACAACCACACTAAAAAACAAGTTGTTTGCGCAGGAGTCAGAAGGGGAAGAGCGACGGAAACGGTTGTTTTTAGCTAGGATTAACAGGAAAGGGAATCTGCGCAGGCAATGCAGGAGCATCTGCAGGGTGTAGCGCAAGAAAGGCGAGCCGTCACGCCGCGTCCGGGAGGGACGG
>JBBRJN010000041.1:0-11453 GCA_038219365.1 Kiritimatiellia bacterium
CCTGGGACTGCAGGAAGAGCAACTGGGCGATGATCAGATTGCTTACGTCATCGTTGATCGCCGTGCCGATAAACACGATGCGATCTTGCAGCAGACGCGAATAAATGTCGTACGAACGCTCGCCGCGTCCCGTCTGTTCGACGACGATCGGAACCAACATCGATGCTTGGCTTGAGTACATATCACTCCTCTTAAAACGTTGGGCTAGGTCTTGGAAAAAAAGGGGTCCGTGGGTTAACGCTTTGCCTCATCCAACAAATAACGCAGCGTTTTTTCGTCGCGGATCTGCGACCGCAGCGTGTCCATGCGCTCGTTCTTTTCAATCTGCGCACGGAGCTGCTCGGGCTTCATGCGGAAGTCGACCGATAACTCGGCGATCTTCTGATCAACCTCCGAGTCGTTCAGCGTAATCTTCTCCAGTTCCGCGATGCGGCCGAGCACGTACCGTATCCGCAACTGACGTTTGGCGCTCGCCGTGGCGTTTTCGATGATGGCCTCACGGTTTTTCTCCAAATCCTCACGCGTCAAACCACGGTAGTGCGCTTCGTTCATCATGCGGTCGAGCGTGGTGTTGATCTCGTCAGAAACCTGCGACTCAGGCAGCTCGAAATCGGTTTTTTTCAGCAGAAAGTCGATGGCGGTCTGCTCGCGCCGCTGACGCTCTGCCTGCTGGCCAGACTCGGCCAGGTTCGCGCGGGACTGCTCGCGCAGCTTCTCCACGGACTCGACTTTCACCTGTGTAAGCAAATCCTCGTCCTTCGGCAACACGCGCATGCGGACGGTTTTGACCGTCACGCTGTAAACAGCTTTCTTTCCGCGCAACGCCACCACGGCCTGATCCTTGTCAAACTTGAACTTGACTTCGGTGGCTTCGCCCGCCTTCATCCCCTTGATGGCGTTGACGATCTCCGGCAGGAACCGGTCTTCCTCCACTTGAATCCAGAAATCGGTGCCTTCAGAAATGGCTTTGGCTTCGGGAGCAACCTCTTTGACAGGCAGGCCGTCGATCAGTCCCGTAAAATCGATACTGACCAGATCGCCTGCTTCAATTCCGTGACCCGCCTGCGACTCTTCAAACTTGGCGAAAGCCTTTCGCAGCCGGTCGATATGCTCATCAACCTGCTCCTCAGTGACAGCCGGCTCCTCGAAGGTGACCGGTATTTTCTTATAATTCGGCAAATCAAACTCGGGCTGCACATCCAGCGTCATCACGAACGTGATCCCCGTCTCAGGCGAGAAAATCATGTCGCCCACATCCCGCAACGACACCAGCTTGATCTTCTCCTGCTCAAGCGCCTGACGATAGAACGCACGGAACAGGCGTCCCTGCACCTCTTCGGTAATTTCCTTGTGAAAATCCCGTTTGATGATCTCGCGCGGCACTTTACCTTGCCGGAAGCCCGGGACACGACCGTGCAGCAGGAACGACTTCAGCACCTCTTCATAATCGTGCCGTGTCTCATCCGCTTCGGCCTTGACAATCATTTTAATCTTACATGGCCCGACGCTTTGCGTATCCACTTTCATCCGAAAAACCTTTCACATTCTTTCTGCACCAAAAAAAGGGTCCTAAGAATAGCATGCCAGCGGTTTCAATTCACGTAAAAACAGCGGCAACAAAGAGACTAAGCATCCTTGATGCTGACGAGGAACTCTGCATTGCTCTTGGTGTTCTTGATGCGCTTAACGATCATTTCCATCGCTTCAACAGTCGGCACGCCGTTAAGTGCGCGACGCAGAATCCACGTACGGTTCAACTCTTCAGGATAGAGCAACAGCTCCTCCTTGCGAGTGCCGGACTTCTCCATGTTGATTGCGGGAAACACGCGCTTGTCAACCAGCTGACGGTCAAGGCAAAGTTCCATGTTGCCCGTGCCTTTAAACTCTTCAAAAATCACGTCATCCATGCGGCTGCCCGTATCGACCAGCGCAGTCGCGATAATGGTCAGGCTGCCGCCATTTTCGATGTTGCGGGCCGCGCCGAAAAAGCGCTTCGGCTTATGCAGCGCGTTGGCGTCAACGCCGCCCGAAAGGATCTTGCCGCTGTGAGGTTGCACCGTGTTATATGCGCGCGCAAGACGGGTGATGCTGTCGAGGAGGATGATCACGTCGCGTCCGTTTTCAACTTGGCGCTTAGCCACTTCGATCACCATTTCCGCGACTTGCACATGCCGCTCAGGGGCCTCGTCGAAGGTTGAACTCAGCACTTGCGCCTTGGTGTTGCGCTGCATATCGGTCACCTCTTCAGGCCGCTCATCAATCAACAGGATGAAGAGCATCGCGTCCGGGTGATTTGCCGAGACCGCATTGGCCACTTTCTGAAGCAACACGGTCTTGCCGGTGCGTGGCGGTGCCACAATCAGACCCCGCTGGCCGAAACCGATCGGCGTAAAGATGTCCATCACGCGCATCGCAACCTCGTCAGGGGAGGTCTCCAAGCGGATGCGGCGGTCCGGAAAGAGCGGCGTCAAATTCTCAAAATGAACAATTCTGCGAGCCTCCGCAGCGGGCTTGCCATTCACCGTATCAACGCGGCCGAGAGCAAAAAAGCGTTCCTTCTCTTTCGGGTCGCGCACCGGTCCCTCCACCTGGTCACCCGTCCGCAGAGCGAAACGACGGACCTGTGAAGGCGATGCGTAAACATCCTCGGGACACTGCAAATAGTTGCTTTTGGGCGCACGCAGGAAGCCGTATCCATCTGGGAGAATTTCCAAAACACCACTCGTGATCACCGTTCCGCCACGGCGCAGATAGTTGCGGATAATCTCGAAAATGATCTCGTGCTTGCGCATCTGCGCGAGATCCTCCGGGTTGGCATTCGGCAACAGTGCCTGCAACTCGGGGACCTCTTTTTTTTGCAGGTCGGTCAGATGGAGGTCCGGCAAGTTCTCGTGGTTCGGCGGCTGATACCCTTCAGAACCCGGGCCCCGGTTGAGTGACTGGGACGCATCATCCTGCATCGGGGAGGTTTGCTGTCCAGAATATGAAGAGGGCCCAGGGCCTGCTGGCTGTTGATCATAATCGCTCATGCCATGAGGGCCCAGCGGCTTCCCGGCACCACGCTGCACCCCTCCGCGCGGATGGTTCTTCTGCGGACGCTGCGGACGTCTCCCGCCGTGCCCGCCAGGTGCACCACCGTCGCGGCGCTCGCCCCGTTCGGAGGACGGTCGGGCGACCGGGTTCGGATTCGCGCGCGGCGAGAAACGACCCCACCTTGACGCGGGCGGGGCGCCTGCCGGCTCCGGTTTAGCGGGTTGCCCCTGCTGACTGTCAGGACTGCTCGGGCTCTCTTGTTCAGTACTCATTCAGACCTCTCTATAAGCAAGCGATACACTCTGGCCGCTTCCATCGCCAACGCCGCGGCGTCAGCATCGTTATTCACAACAAAGTGAGCCCGTGCGGCTTTTTCAGCCACCGGCATCTGAGCCGCAATACGCTTTCTGGCTTGCTCTTCCGGCAGCCCCCTGAAGCGCATTAACCGCTCAATTTGAACCGCCTCGCACGAGGCGAGACAGATGATCACATCCCAGTCTGCAGCCCATCCCACCTCAAACAAAAGGGGAATCACCACAGCTTTCATGCGCTGACATGGCTCTGCCAGCCAAGCCCTGATTTCCGCCTTCACCAGCGGATGGACGATGCCGTTCAAACGCGTCCGTGCGGACGCGTCCTCGAAGATCAAGGCCCCCAGCATGGCACGGTCGACTCCCCCGTCCGGACGCCTAACGCCATCGCCAAAAACCGCGACGATCGCGTCTACTGCCGCGCCCCCCGGCTCTTCCAACCGATGGACGACGTCATCAGCGTCAAGAACATCCACTCCCAACTGGCGTAAATAGTGGGAAAAAAGGCTCTTGCCGCATGCAATGCCGCCCGTTATGGCAACCCGCATGATCATTCAGATAAGTGACACGCGCCAGAATGGCGAGCGCCTTCGGTCAGGAAAACCATGAATTGCACCCGGCCACACACGTGGCAAGCGCAGAGAGGATTTCGGGGATTTCATTCACTATGCCCTGCGGTTTCATCCCGCTCCTCAAAGGCACAAACTTGATATCCGTTAGGAACAGCTCCCCGAACCGTAATCCTATACTCTGGCAGAATCTAGGCGAAGCACCCCTTACTCTGCCAAAAGAAACAACAAACAAAAACAGTTCACGGCTCTTGCGCAGAGCCGTGAACCAAAGAACATTATTTCGTAGTGGCTTCAGCGGCAACCTTAGGGGCCTCCGCTGTGCGCGACGGTCCTGAACCCGAGCCTGAAGCGCCACCGCCCGACATCAGCGCTGACTCGCCACCGCTCGTGCGGACCGACCTACCCGCAGGATCGACCAGGCGCGCCGTCACAAACACCAACAGGTTGCGCTTTTCAGACATCTCGGATTTACTGCGGAACAACCGCCCGAGAAAGGGCAGATCACCCAAGAACGGAATCTTGTCTTCGATCGTTGTGCGCGCCTCTGTAATCAGACCGCCCATCACAACCGTAGCGCCGTTGTAGATGGAAAGCTGCGTCTGCACCGAACGCACATGGAAGAACGGTTGCTCCATTGGCAACTCCATGTATTGAGGCTCGGGATTTAACAAACTGCTCAGACCTGCGAGATCTGCGGCGGTCGCTGTCAGACTAACCGTCGAGGCCTGACGCTGAATTGGAATCTTTGCGCCATAGTTTTTCCAAACCGGCTCAGAAACCACCTGCGGATTGAGCATCAGGTTGATCATCTGCCCCTCAGCCGAGACCTCGGGCACGACCTGAAGGATCACGCCGACCTCGCGCATCTCGAAGTTCTGAGGCTCGACAACAGCGCCTGTTGTGGTGGACGAACTGTTGTTGCCGCTACCGCCGCTCTGCAGTCCGGTCACCTCGAACTCAGTCGGGTAGATGTATTCGGTTACGACCTTCATCACCGCTTCCTGCCCGGACTTTGTCACCACTTTCGGAGCGGAGAGCAAATCGGTATCGGACCGCTGACTGAGCATGTGGAGGATCATTGAAAGATCCGCGTTACCCAGAAAAGCGTTGACACGCATGAACTTATCGTTGGTGTTGTTGCCCTCGCCAGAGATCGGGTTCCCCGACGTGCTCAAATACCGGGAGCCGGTGGTGTAGCCGACGCCGTCGATCGAATTCACAGAAGCGTTTTGGTTGGGCGCATTGACCAAACCGGCTTGCCCCGCAGCGATGGGAACAGGCCTAAGCGACCCGTCCGTGTCCGTGTAGTAACCGGTACCATGGGCTGTGCCTGGTGCCTGATACGGCTTGAAGCCGTAAAGCGGATTTCCAGCCGCATCAATTAAGGGGTTGCCGCTCGCGTCCTTCAACTGAACCGACTTGTTGCTGTGTTCCTGAAGGTCGAGTGCCTTATCAAGGAACCCACCCGCATTGAAACTGAAATCGCTGTTAAGCAACCACTCGAAGCCCAAAGAGTTGAGGTCTTTCTGTGAAACCTCAACAAAACGGGCTTCAATCTCAATCAGGCGCGGCGTCACATTCAAATCCTCCAAGACCTGCTCGAACACGGCGAGTTGCTCGGACGTGTTCGTCACACGCAACTTGCCGATGGTCGCCATATACGAGATCGATGAACCGTCCGGCCACACCACGCCCATCTGCTGGAAAAAAACCTTCCAATCCTGCTTCGCGTCCATGTTCGATTTGGTCATGAACGTATTGTCGGCTCCGGCCGCACCGCCGCCAGACGCACCCAGCTCACTTTGTGCGGTATTGACACGTTCAGACAGGGTCGCCAAAACGTTGTACGAGCGCGTCACCAGTTCGGCGTCAGGATCATTTGCCGGAACGATCATCACAATGTTACCGCGGATACGGAACTTCATTCCGGTCACATCGCACACCAGCTTGAGCGCATCGTAAAGACTAATGAACCGGGCGCTCAAAGCAGAGATTTGCGGTACACCGCCTAGGTTCGAGGACGCGGCAGGTGTGGCGAACGGATCAGCGGCGGCAGCCGGTGCTTGTTCGGCAGATGCCTGATTTCCCGCGCCAGAGGCCAACTTCAGCACAAGGTTCACGCCCCGTTGCTCGACCGGGATTTCCGGCTTGTCGTAGTCGCGGCTGGCTTGCTTAAAGAAATCGACCGCATCAATAATTGTGGCAGGCGGCCGGAAGGTGACCTCAGGGATAACGATGTCTTTCAGCTTTTGTTGAACAACCTGCTCACTTGTTTTGACACCGCTAATCTGAGAAACGGGCTGCTTCGAGGTCACATCACTCTTGCCCTTTGGCATCTGTGAGCTATCGATCGCATACCGCTCCGGGGTCCACGTTTTGCGCACATCTTTGATCATCAGACTGCGCGTGGCTTCGAACTCGACATCGGCGACATCCTTGAGGCGGTCAGCAACGCGATTCCGCAGTTCCATCGCTTCGGTATTCGTGGGGAAGTCACGCAGGACCAACTCGCACTCCTCCAGCGCCCTGTCGTATTCGCCAGCCGTAAAGCACTGCCGGGAGCGACGCAGGTGGCGTCGGATCTCATCGCGATTCTCTTTGTAATCGGCTTCATTGATGCGATGAGAGATACTGGACACGTCCGTTGTCGTCAAGGCTGGCTCTTTTTTCAACGTTTCGACCAACCGCGCGGCCTGAGGATGCCCACGTTCCAAGGCCTGAGAAGCAAGCGGAAGCGCCTTTTCGTAGTCGCCCTTCTTCATTGCCAACTTCGCCTCGCGGTAGTAGGCCTCGCTCATACCGGCCGTTGCTTCCTCACGTGCAGACACCGTGTCCGGGCGATTGCCAATAAAATCGAGAGCCTGTTTATACTGCTCCCGTGCCAACGGATAATCACCGTCACGCATCGCTTTGCGGGCGATTTCAAGTGCTGCATAACCATGGTTATCAAGCGACTTACGGCGGATCGTCTCAAGGGTCGTCAATTCAGAAACGAGACTTCCCATATCACCGGTGTCCACGCCTGCCACAGCGGGAGTAGGAACCGTCTCCACAGGCTTTTCAGCGACAGTCGCTGCGGCCACAACGGGTGCGACCACCATAGGCGCAACCTCGGCTGGCTTCGCAACAATCGGAGTTGGAGCGGCGATAGGCGCGGCCTCGACTGGCTTCTCCGCCATCGGCGCAGGCGCGACGACCACAGGCGCAGGAGCGACGACCACAGGCGCAACCTCAGCCGGCTTCTCAACAGCAGGCACAGGAACCGCTTCGGCTGGCTTTTCAGCAACGGGCGCTGGGACAGCCGCCTCCGGTGCCGGAGCCAACTCTGCCGGTTTTACTGCGGCAGGCTTCTGCTTACCGCCCAAATCCTGAAGCAGCGCTTCAAGGTCATCTTGCGCGTACAGATAGGTCATCGCACCGCAAGCAACGACGGAAACACTCAACACCAACAACCACCTTGAACTGTGCGTCATCTGGGAAGACTCCTCATTTGTGTGGCAGCTTTTTCGACCTTTAAACAGTAAAAAAGAGAGACCAATATACCTT
Source organism: Kiritimatiellia bacterium (assembly GCA_038219365.1). Taxonomy (GTDB): domain Bacteria; phylum Verrucomicrobiota; class Kiritimatiellia; order RFP12; family UBA1067; genus JAHFSX01. Next base: position 7,463 of record JBBRJN010000041.1, read on the forward strand.
GATTCAGAAAACTAATCAAGCTTGTGAACAACTTTTTGTTGACCGCTTGCCTCGTTCTCTATCACGACCGAAGTTGACCCATTATCGACGGAAATCACACGGAATGTTTCATCGCGCACCTTGAATGTTCCATTTTCTAACACCGAGAACTCGCTGTTATCCAATGGCAACACGATGACCGCTTCAACATCTGTGTTCTTACTTCCTTCGTTTAGTTTCAACACGACTTCCTTGTTGTCAGACAACCGTTTGACAACCACCGTCGAGATATCCACCCGTTTCGGGATGCCCGGCATGTTGGGGTTGATCTGATCTTCGGATTTAACATCCAACTTACCCACAACATAGCCGGTTTCGCCGATGTGCTCACCCTCGCGCACCCAAAACGTTTTCGCATTAGCGCCGATCTGGTTGAATACCAGCTGCATCTTGCCACCCGGCATCTTGTTGACACCGCTGAAAATGAGCGGCAGCCGTTTACCCCGCAGCTCTTTTACGCGCAGCAGATTGACCAAGGCCGGGTGGGACTTGGCGTCTTTCGGATCGGTCTTTGCGAGCAACTCTTCCAAATTGCTGAACCCGTCATTGTCCAGGTCGCCCTTCGCGTCGGACGGGTCCAGCGGATTGAGGCCCAGCATAAGCTCGATTTTGTCGGATATTCCGTCCTTATCGGTATCAAGCTCTGGATCGAACTCTGGGGCGATGGGTTGCTTGGTGCCACAAAAGGGGCACGCTTCGGCAGCATAGGGGATTGGCTTCTGGCAGGCCACGGCTACACACGTTACGCGGCGCTCCGGGACCATGAATCCAGACTTTTGCGTGTCCGGCGCTTCCAACTGTAGAGGCGACCGGGACAAGCGAACGGCTGCCTCATACTCGGCCATGTCCATCGGAGCCGCCACTTCCGATTTCGGCTTGAGACTGTCGAGGCGATTCTGATAGTTCACCTGATCCTGCGTCCGCGCCGCTCGCGCATTGATCAAATAAAAAAGCGAAATAAGGAGAAAAATCAGAACTGCAACGGCAATGAGCTTATCGTATTGCCGCAAGAAAGGAAGGTTGGGATTGATTTTGAAAGCCACGAATTAAACTCCCGTAAATGAAAAAACGTCAAGGTCAAGTTTTACCCGCACAGGCGGCTCAAGCTCCGGACCGGTAACAATCCGTTCGACATGCGTCAGTTTGGCCGGGTCCGTAACGCCTTCTCCTTCCGCAGCCCCACCCTTCTTCTTCGAAGCCCGCTTATCCACTAAAGGGTCCCCCGTCTTCCGGAACTCGGCCTCCGCGACAACCACAAACAGATCCATCGCGGCCAGCCGGTTTAGCGCTTGGATAAAGGCCGCGGGCCGGGCTTGAAACTCGAATGTAAAGCGCTGCTTGGAAAAATTTTCGCCCGCATTGCTGACATTCGCGACAGAAGCCTTAGCGCCGTCGGGATCATCGCGACGGCGGCGGCGGCGGCTAGATTGATCTTCCTGTTTCGGTTGGTCGGCGCTGACCTGCTGTTCATCAAACGCGTCGCGCGTGATCCGTTCCAGCGCCAAGATATTGGCCGTGTACAGCTCCTTGCAAATCATGTCGATGATCGTGAGCTGCTGAGACAACCGGTCGACATTCTCCTTCGACGGGAGACTGTCCGATTCACCCAAGTACTTATCGAAACCGAAATTGAACCCGCTGCTGACGATTTTGCCATTGATCGCGCCCGGATGAGCGGACAGCGCACGGACCGTGCTCTGCAAGGTCTGCTTGAACACGGCTGGCGTTTTCGCTTCAATCTGGAGATCGCTTTTATGCACCAGATTCGATGCTGTAATCAGCCATTTCTCCAACGCTTGCTGGTCCTCTTTGAGACGCTCGGTGTTTTCACGACTCGGAAAAACCTTGGCGCTGTAAATGCGCTGTAGCTCGTCGTAGTTCTGATTGCGAGCCTCCGCGGCAGCGTTCTTGGCCATCATTTCCGAAAACAAAAACCACCCCGCACCCAAGCACACAACAGCCATGAGCACGCCGCAGATGAGCATAACAATTTGGTGACGTTTCATTGTGCCGTCGCATCCTTCGGTGCGGATGCGTTCGCCAGCACCGCCTCGATTGTGAATTCAATCAAATAAGCCTCTACATCCTTCACGCCAACAATTTTGACGTCCTGCGCGTCTTTGCCAAAAACGGATTGGGTTTTCAGCCTGTCACGAAGCTCTTCGACCGCTGTGGCGGTGCGCCCTGCAACCCGTGCATCTTCTTCAATCTTCTTGAACTTGTCCGCCCAGCCGCGCCCCACGATGCGTACGCCCGTAACAGTGCCTCCAGCGTCTTTGACCGGCACCATTTCAATAAGCCACATGCCGTCGAACAGGCTCTTGCGTATGGCATCGACCCGCTTTAGCCACGCGGTCCGCTCCAACATGACCAACATCACCTCATCGGCCTTACGCTTTACGGCCTCTTTCGCCTTCTCCGCTTTGACCAAGTGCGTTTGCTTGTCTTTGCAGACCTCTAGTTTTTCCGCGACTTGAGTATTCTGGAAGGCGTAGAGCTCTCCCATCTGCTTCACGTACATCGTCCAGATAAAGAGACTCAGCAAGACGCCTGCGGCCGCCAGTCCAAAGAACGGGATACGCTTTTTGAACGACTTGCGTTTCACGATCTCGGGCGGCATCAGGTTGATTTCGATCGGACAGGCCAGTGAGCGCCGCAAAGCCAGTCCAACGGTCTCGGCCAACACGAACGCATCGCCGCCCGCCTTCTCGCGGTTGATTCGGTTACTCAACCCGACATTCGTGAACGGATTAAGGTAGGCCACCTCGACTTGCAGTTTTTCACGGAAGAACGTGTCCAGGTGCGGCAACACCGAAGACCCGCCGGTCAACAACATGCGAACGGGCGCACTGCCCCCCTGCTGGCTACGATAAAAATTGACGGAACGGCTGATCTCGGCATGCAAGCGCGTGACCACATTCCGAACAATTTTGGAAATGCGCTCCGACGCCTCATCCTCCGTGGCATACACGCCGCCCAGCGAAACAAACGCCCGCTCACGCTTGAGCGCCTCGGCCTCAGCAAACGGGATCTGAAAACTTTTTACCAACTCCTGCGTAATCGCATTTCCCGCCACGGGAATGCAGCGGCTGTAAATTTTTTCGTCTTCGATAAAAATCAGGTTGGTTGAACGTGCCCCGATGTCCAACAAAACCGTACAGCCGGTTAAATCGGCATAATTGTAGCGCAAGCAGTTGTAGAGCGCCATGGGCGCGACATCCACAATTTCCGGTTCCAGCCCTGCTTCGACCACGCGGTCGGTGATCTCGCGCACATTCTCGATCTTCGCAGCCACGATCATCGCGCTCTGCTCGCCCGAGGAGGCGTCGCCGATAAACTGGTAGTTCCAAACGATCTCGTTGATCGGAAATGGAACATTCTGCTCGACTTCGTACTGCACCATCTGCAGCAGCTTTTCTTTATCAACGGCAGGCAGACGGACAAAGCGGGGGAAAACCACCTGTCCCGAAAGCGACAGCATCAACGGCGCGGGACGGATCCCGTGCGTCTTCATGATCTCGCGGATGGCGGAAACCAGATGCGCCCCGGTTCCAGCATCGTTCTCTGGATCAATGCCCAAATCAACCGTACCGTAGTTCACCAACTCCGGCGGACGTCCGCTTTTAACGGCGTACTCTGCTAAAACGATCTTACTCGCACCGACATTGAGCGCAAGAATACGGTTAGAGGAGAACACTATTGCACCACCTCGTAATCGTCCACGTTAACCAACGCGAACGGAGTCTTCGAACGGTCGACCATCCCGTTGCGCCGGGAGACATTCGGATTATCGAGCACCTTGCTGTCCTTCCACCATTCTTTGGGAAGCGCCATGATGACCTCGGATTTGCTGTCGAGCACCTTGCCGTCCTTGCTCGTGATCTCCAGAGCAACCGCCACCGGCTCACCGTAGCGCTCGACAAGGCTCGGAGGAATCGCCACACAGCTCATG
>JBBRJN010000042.1:0-11448 GCA_038219365.1 Kiritimatiellia bacterium
CGCCCTGCGGTACCAACGCACGCTCTCCGCATCGCTCACCGCCACCACCAATCCCTTGTGGTACATCAGCGCCAGCGCAAGCTGCGCCGTGGCATCCCCCTGCTCTGCCGCGCGTTTCAACCATACGACGCCCGCTTCGGGATCGCGTACCGAACTTTCCTTGGAGAGATAAAGAGCGCCTAGATTCGCCTGCGCCGCAGCATTCCCCTGCTCCGCCGCTTTTCCAAGCCATTTGACCGCCTCGGCCTGATTGACAGGCACATCGGTCATGCCTTTAACAAACAGCAGGCCCAAGGCGGCCTGCGCCTTCAAATAGCCGCTGTCACCCGACTTGCGCAACCACATTAGGGCCTCATCAATATTTCGTTGTATGCCGTCGCCGTAAAGCAGCGAAAAGCCCAACATATACTGTGAAGCCGGGTCACCCGTCTCGGCTTTACTTCTTATATCATCAGGCTGATGACCACGCCAGAACGCAAGCGGCTTCGGCATTTTGAGATGTGCACACCCACTCGAAAGGGTCATGGCAAGAAGGCCGGCAGAAAAACACACTCGCAAACTAATACGCATGAAACCTCCAACTTACGGGCACCATTAAACCCTATTCATGAAGGACGGTCAACCTCTTCGCTTAATACCCAAGTGGAGTGAGGAGAAGAACACTTGAGCCCCGTCCACTCCGTAGCCGCTCTGCGCGGATGAGCTTGCGGCCAGACAACGAGCGAAGACGTGCGTTTTCATCAGGGCAGAGACCCTTTCACCAGGATTCATTGCATCCCCCAAACTTAGAAAGGTTTTACTATGAGCCGAAGAGGGAAAAAGTCAATGCCGATTTAGCGGGCGCTACGGACTTAGCCCGTGTAGTTTCCGGTCAGCGCGTGATCCCTGATTTTCGCAGGAAGTTTTTTTCCAGCCGCGATGTCGTTGAGGACGTAAGCGAGTTTTGTGACGTCCTTGCCCTGCCGCGCAAGTTTCCTGATGTCCTTTTTCGCCTGCGTAGTATATCTGATCGCAAGCATCAATCAGTCCTCTTTCAAAATGTCGGAGATCATCTCCTCCGCCGAGTTCACTGGACAAGAGTTGCTAAAGACCTGTCCCTTTCGTCCTGATCGCCTGTCCGCTGCGGGAGCAATGCCTGTCGAAGAAGAACAAACTGGCGCACAGGACGCTTGAGGTGAACGAGCACCACATGACAGGCCAGGCGAGGAGGAACCTCTGCAAGACGCCGGAGTACCGCTGCCGCATGCGTAACCGCAACGCGGTCGAAGGCACCCACAGCGAACCCCTTTTCCGAAATCCGGATGGAACGCCATGGGTCGAATTCATGCAAATACGGCTTTTCAAGCCTACCGAAAACCACTAAAATACGCACGCATTCGCTCCGTTAAGCAAAACACTCCTTCACGTCCGGAAAAGGAACCCTGTCCCATGCAGCACAAATGGATCGCCATTCTCGATTTCGGCTCACAATACACGCAGCTCATCGCCCGCCGCATCCGCGAGCAGCAGGTCTACTCCGAGATTATCCGGTTCGACACCACCGCCGCTAAGCTGAGTGAGCGGATGCCTGCTGGCATCATTCTTTCAGGCGGACCGAACAGCGTTTTCGAGGATGGCGCACCGCTTTGCGACCCGGCCATTTTCGATCTCGGCATCCCGGTTTTGGGCATCTGCTACGGCATGCAACTCACCGCCAAAACGCTGAACGGCGTGGTCAAGCCCGGCACTCACCGCGAATACGGCCACACCCGCATTGAGACCGTGCCGGGTAACCGCCTCTTCGCAGGCCTACCTGAGGAACTCGACGTCTGGATGAGCCATGGCGACCAGGTCGAGGTCATGCCCGAGGGCTTCAAGACCTCCGCGCGTTCTCTCTCCTGCCCCAACGCGGCCATGCGCAATGAGGCACGCAATCTCTACGCGCTCCAGTTCCATCCCGAGGTGGTCCATACTCAGCACGGCGACAAGATCCTCCATAACTTCCTGTTCCCGATCTGCGGCTGTGCCGGCGACTGGGAGCTTGCCTCCTGGGTCGACGAGACGGTGCAGAAACTGAAGCAGCAGGTCGGCGATGAACACGTCGTACTCGGGCTCAGCGGCGGTGTGGATTCTTCCGTCGTCGCGGTGCTCCTGCACAAGGCCATTGGCGACCGGCTACACTGTATTTTTGTGGACAACGGACTGCTGCGTGCCAACGAGGACAAACAGGTCGAGACCCTGTTCCATGCGAAGCTCGGCATGGACCTGCATGTGATCGACGCCAAGGCGCGTTTCTATGGCGCACTCAAAGGCGTCGAGGAGCCCGAGCAGAAGCGCAAGATCATCGGCCGTGAATTCATCGAGGTCTTTGTCGAACAGGCCCGCAAGTTTAAGGACTGCAAGTTCCTCGGCCAGGGAACCATCTATCCCGACGTCATCGAAAGCGTCAGCCCGCTCAAAGGCCCCAGCCAGACCATCAAGAGCCATCACAACGTGGGCGGCCTGCCACCCGACCTGAAGTTTGAGTTGGTCGAGCCGCTGCGCGAACTCTTCAAGGACGAGGTCCGCGCCGTGGGCCGGCTGATGGGCATGGCCCCTGAGCTGCTCGACCGCCAGCCTTTCCCCGGCCCCGGCATGGGCGTGCGCATCCTTGGCGAGGTCACCGCCGAGCGCGTAGCCCTGATCCAGCAGGCCGACCTGCGCGTGCAGGAGGAAATGTACAAGCTCCCGAACTATAAGCAGATTTGGCAGTCTTTCGCCGTGCTGCTGCCTGTCAAGTCCGTCGGCGTCATGGGCGACCAGCGCACGTACGAGAACGTCTGCGCCTTGCGCGTGGTGGACAGCATCGACGCCATGACCGCCGACTGGACGCGCGTGCCTTACGAAACGCTTGCCCGCATCTCGAATCGCATCATCAACGAGGTTCGCGGCATCAACCGCGTGGTTTTCGACATCAGCTCCAAGCCACCTGCCACAATTGAATGGGAGTGACAAGGACGGTTGTCTTTAGGCTGAAGGCTAGAAGCGCTGCTTATCCGCCAGCAGGCGTTCGCGCAGACGTGGGTAGTCGATCTCTTGGACGGCTTTGTTCTCATCGATCGCGTGTGCCGCTGCCGTGGCCGCGCTCTGGCCAAGGATCATGAAGACCGGCTCCATGCGGATCGATCCGAAGGCGATGTGCGAACTCGACACGCACACCGGCACCAGCAGGTTCTGACACTCAGCCTTCTTCGGCATGATCGAGCCGTATGAGATACGATACGGCTTCCCTTTCGTCGACACGCCCACATCGCCTTCATTCTGCACAAAGCCCTCGGCTGTGATGTAGCGCTGGCAGTTGTGAGAATCGAGCGTGTAGGAGCCCATGCCCACGGGGTCGTCCACCGCTGTTTTGCTGAGCGTGTCGTGCTCGGTCATCACATGTTGTCCGAGCATGCGGCGCGCTTCTCGTACGTAAATCTGATGCGGCCAGTGGCCGTTGTCGTTGAACTCGTCTGCCGCCAAGCCCCACTTCGCCATCTCCTCGCGGATAGAGGCCGGTACGCGCGGATCGTTCGCCACGAAGTAATAGTAACCCTTCTGATAATTCGCATGTGCCCTGAGGATCTCACGCCGCGTCGCATACGAGGCGTCCGGATAGTCGTAGTTCATGCCGATGAAATCAGAGCTGAAGGCGCCGTGGTTATTGGTGTCGGTCTTCAAGTTCGGGATCAGATCGAACTTCTCGAAGAAATCTTTGCGCCCTGTCAGCAGGTCACGCAACAACAACTCGTAGTTCGCCGGATCATACCCATCCGGTTTCGGGAACGGCACGCGGTTCGGCACGTGCTTCGTCAGGCAGGTTCGAAAACAGTAGGCCTGCACGCGGCGGTCGCCCTCGCCGGTCTTTCCCGGCGGCTCTGTCGATACATACGGGAGCACGCCACTCTTCGGGTCACCCGGAATCTTATAGGGCGATATTGGAGACTTGAAGTAATGGCTGTGGTGCTTAATCCCCTCCAGCTGGACGCCGTTATAAGCCTCGCCGTAGACGCTGTTCGCCTCACGACCCACATGATACGACACCCCCGCCGAGGCCATCAGATCACCCTCGTAGGTCGCATCGATAAAGACCTTGGCTTTGAACGTCTTTCCGCTCAGCATCGTAACGGAGACAATGCGGCCCGCCTGCCGGATCACGCCCTTGTCGCGGTCCAGCCACTCGTTGCGGTAGACCGGCACCTTGTACTCGGCCATCCACGCATCGAAGATCGTCTCGGCCACATGTGGCTCAAACGTCCACATGGTCTGCTCGCTGTCGACCCGTGCCCGGCTACCCTGGCCCTCATTGCTGAACTCCGCGTTCTTCTGCCACCGCCACGCAGCAGACGTGTTGTAATGCTGATAAATCTTCGTATAAAATTCGCGGGCCAGCCCCCCCACCGCCTTAGTGTTACCGGAATCGGTATAGCCGAGTCCGCCGGAACTAAGCCCTCCGAGGTGAATGTCCGGCCCGACAAGGATCACCGACTTGCCCATCTTTGCAGCCTGCACCGCAGCCACCACGCCCGCCGACGTTCCGCCGTAAACCACGACGTCGGCCTCGTACGCGGATGGTTTCACCAAGCCGCAGCCCGCAGCGCCCAGAATCGCACACAGACCACCGGCGGACAAAACGCGTTTCATTCCTTCACCTCGTTTCGGAGTGACTTTAGTCAAATGACTCAGCACTTCACCAATGAAGATTGAGTATTTTTCAGTATAGGGCACTACACTGGGTGGCGTCAATCCGCAGCACCTTTAATCGCCTGGGACACAACGTCCACGCATCTGCTCAAATCGGCCATGACCTCATTATGCCAAAACCGAATAACACGCCACCCGCATGACCGCACTTGCAAATCCCTGTAGATAGAGCCTGTTCAAAAAGGTTTTGTGACGCTGAAAAAAGGGTACTGGGCATCTCCATTGTCCTGATTAAAACAGCGAGGCGCTTGCAAAAAATGTGGCGGCTCGCGGGGACGCTAGTGCGCCACGGGTAGGGACGTTTCCCCGAAACGTTCGCAGGTCATTGCCGCTACGCGTTTGAGGAGACTAGGACCGGCGGACGGCTCGGGGATCCGTCCCTACCGGACGCGGCCACACACGCCGGGAATAGGGACGCTAGTGCGCCACTGGTAGGGACGTTTCCCCGAAACGTCCGCAGGTCATTGCAGCTACGCGTTTGAGGAGACTTGGGACCGGCGGACGGCTCGGGGATCCGTCCCTGCCGGACGTGGCCACACACGCCGGGAATAAGTAATAGGTAGTAGGTAGGAAGTAGTGGACACGGCCACACACGCCGGGAACACGGACGCTAGTGCGCCACTGGTAGCGTCATTCCCCGTACATTTCCGTAATCACCCTGCGCAACGCCGAGGCGTCGTTCTCCGACAATGCACCCAGCTTGCGACCGAGCCGTTGCTTGCTGATGGTTCTGATTTGATCGACCGCGATTTCCGCCGGTTTACACGCGCACTGGATCTCAATCCGCGACCGCCATCCGGGGTGAGTCTGGCTGGTCAGCGGACAGACCGTCACCGTCGCCAGCACCTCGTTCAGAACATCCAGACTCACGATCACGACCGGACGGGTCTTGGCAATTTCAGAACCGTGCACGGGGTCGAGTTCTGCCCAAACGATATCGTAGCGCCTCACGGCCGTCTCCGCTGCGATTTGTTCGACTTGGGTTCGTACCCATCCCGCTTTTCCGCCACGCGCTCCGTTTCCCATGGAATGTCGTCAAGCCCGTCTGACGCTGCCACATCCCAGTCCGACCAGTCTTCGTTCTCGGCCGCCATAGCCTTCGCCGTATCGGCCCAGGACAGTTTCGCGTCCGCTTGTTGCTTCGGCCGTAACAGGATACCGTCCACGCTTTCGACCATAATCGCCGCATCGCCAAAGGCATATCGGCGCAGCACCTCAGCCGGAATGCGGACGCCGCGCGAATTACCGATCTTGGCTATTTTTAGCTCCGTCGTTTGCATGAAACGCCCCCTTTCAAGAAGTATGTAATTACCGTATCAACATTTTGACAGACAGTCAATCCAAGAGCAGATCGTCAATTCGCCCTTCCCCGTTGAGATATCGGAGAACTGCTTCGCGCACATGTTCAGTTCTGGCGTGGCCGATCTTTTCGAGACATTGAGCGATCAACTCATAGCGTGGGAGGAGGGGTTGCAATTTGACATTAGACAATCTTACCTCCCTGATGATTAATTTCTTTCATGACCTTCGCGGAAAACCTCTGTATCTTCCGAGCACTTTTCAGCCTTTTAGCCATCCGCTCGCAGGCCTTTGCGACACTCGGAACGATCATGCCGCCCGCCTCTTTGCCAAGCTCCCGTAATGTCAGACCGCATTTCAGACGTCCTATATGTAGCGCAAGGTCACGCCCGTAATCGCCATGGCGACCGATGAATTCATCCCAGTGTTCGCCCCTGACGGATTCAACTGCCCGGACCACTTCCGCAAAAGGCAGCAGCCTGCGCCAGGAACGCGCATTCGTCTCCCCTCCCGCTTCCGGAACATACCGCGTGCGGTGATAGGGTACCACCCGCCAGCAAAATGATGTCTCAATGGTCTTGCCATGCCAATGCAAGACCAAAACCAAATTTGATTATCAACCCTTAATTGTCTAATGTCAAATTGCAACCCTTTGCCCGCTGGAGCGACACGGTCACCGCCGCTCCGGCGGCGGATATCGCGTGAAGAACGGCGCGACGCCTGATGAACGGGCGAGAGGAGCCACCCGCGAAAAGCATGAGAATACGCCTGAGCGGGCTTCGGCTCCCTTGGATTTGCTTCATATCCACTCGAAAGACGCCGCCGCTGCAATCATCTGCCTCGCCTTTTGGTTATCCAGTGACATACCTGTTCTCACGTTCAACTGGCGACCGCTGGGCATCGAAGGGGTAAGTGTCGCCGGACCGTCCAAGAGGACCGTGTGGAACGGAATGGCATAGATCGATGCCACCCCGGCTTTCTGCTTCCACGTATGGGCCGTCGATGCACGGCTGCGTTTCGGAACCCTGCCTTTGCCCGTCATGCGGGAAACCCTGCGCGACGACCACTTTGCGAAAGAACTCGCGTCCAAAATCGCCTCCGTCTTCGAGCGTATCCGTGCCGATTATGAGGCGAGTCTCATCATGTAAAGAATTAGCGAAAAACCTGTCCCATTATCAGGCTATTATCAGGCTCTCGGTCAAAACTCAAGTTCTGACGGCACCGCCAGGTCAGGGATCATCGCGAGGTCGCGCTTGATCTTACGGCTCTGGGATTTATCCGACTGGCCGATGAGCAAATAAACGGCTGGAATGAAGTAGAGCGACAACAGCGAGGATACGAGAATGCCGCCCACCGAGCCGATGCCGATGCCGGACCGCAGTTCAGAGCCAAGCCCTGTTCCGGTCGCCATCGGCAGCATGCCAAACAAAGCGGCAACGCACGACATGAGGATGGGCCGAAACTTCCTCTCCGCCGCCCGTGTCAGAGCCTCTCGCTTGGGGTAGCCCTGATCGCGCCGCAGCGTGTTCACCTCGTCGATGATCAGAATCGCGGCATTGACCACCACCCCCACCAACATAATACCCGCCAACAGACCGAAGATCGAAAGCGTCGAGCCGGCATAATAAATCGCCATGTAAAGGCCAAGGTAGCTGAAGGGCACCGTCAACAGGATAATGAAAGGCTGGCTCCACGACTCCATCAGCGCGGCCAACAGCAAGTACGTGAGCAGAAGGGCGATGATCGTCACCAGTTTGAACTCCGCGAAAGCCTCCTGCATTTTTTCAGCCATGCCGGAAAACTGCATCACATATCCGGCGGGCAGAAGGGTTGAAAGGATTCTTGTTTGATTCACCATCGCAGTCCCCATGCCGTAGCCCTTGGCCGCGTTGGCATAAAGGCTCACCGACCGGGACTTGTCGAAACGCGTGATCTGCGTGGGCTGGAGCGTCTCATGCAGTCCAGCCACCGCACCCAGCAGAATCGGGCGCCCATCCGCGCCCGGCAGGTTCAACCGCCCGATCTGCTCACGTCCGGCCTCTTGCTCAAACCGAACGCGGATATCGTAGGAACGGTCACCTTTCTTATAGGTCGTGGTCTTGATGCCCGCGATATCGGCACGCAGAGTCAAGCCAAGATCGGACGAGGAAACGTTCAGGTCATGCAGGACCGCGCGATTCGGACGTATCCTGATCTCCGGCCGTCCGCGGCGCACGGAATGCGTCACATCCGAACTGGCAGGGTCGTCTCGAATCAAGGCAGACGCCGTGACGCCGATCCGGTTCAGCTCATCCAAATCGGGCCCGCTGACCATGACTACGATATCTTGCGAAGCGCCGCCGCCCGCAACACTCGGGACCATCACCGACCAGATACAGTCAGGCTCTTTCACCAGTTCGCGCCGTATCCGCTCCATGACCGTCTTGATATGATCGCTCGTGCGTTCAAGCTTGGATGATAAACGCAGCTGAATCTCCGCCAGATAGGCACCCTCTGAAACTTGACCGATGATGCCTTGAACTTTTCCGCAGGTGACCGTCACATGCCGCACCGCAGGGTCTTTGCGAAGACGCTCGGCGAGCGCGTCCGTACGTGCGGACGTCTGCTCGATATTGCCGTCTGCGGGAAACTCCAGCCGCACCGTCAGATCACTCATATCCGTTTGCGCCACAAAGTCCATCTGTACCCGCGGCACATAAAACGTGAATGCCCACGCACAGATCAGCGCGGTCACGATAACAAACAGCAAAGGTGCCTTCAACAACACGCGCAACGAGCCGACATACCCGCGCTCAAGGCCCTTATAGAGCGTGTTCCACGGCGTCAGCATCCAGCGTAAGAAGCGGTTGATGCGGTCACCATATGCGTACGTTTGGATCGCCAAAATCGGCGTCAACGTGAAACTGATCAGCAGCGACGCGAACGTCGCAGCCGTCACGGTCACCGCGAACGGCGCAAGGAACTGCCCCGTAACCGACTTCATGGATGCGATCGGCAAAAAGACCACGATATTGGTCAGAGCGCTGGCCGCGACGGCCAGCCCCACCTGCGTAGTCGCGTTCTCTACAACGGACTTGACGTCAAACACCTTGCCCTTGTGCGCCTCGAAGGCAAAGGTGATATTCTCGAGAACCACGATGGAGTTCGCGACCAGAATCCCGACCGAGATGCCAAGCGCGCTCATGGTAATCACGTTCATCGTATATCTGAACCAGGTAAAGGTCATCAGCGCGATGATCATGGTTACCGGTATGCTCACGAATGCGATAAAGGCGGTCCGGATATCGGCGAGGAAAAGCAAAAGCACGAGGCCCGTGAGGATGACGCCGTCGCGCAGGCTGGTCAGTCCGTCTTTCACCGTCGCGTTGACAAAGTCACCGTCGTCACGGAACCACACGAGTTCCATGCCTCCCGGCAAGCTTTTCTTCACCTGGTCAAACACCGCACGCACACGGTTCACCACCGCAGCCGCATTCGCCTCGCCTTTCTTTGTGACCTTGAGCACCACACACGGCTTGCCGTCGTAGGACGCGCGGCTTGTCGTGCGTGCCGTCCCGAACGTAAAGTGGGCCACGTCGCGTAAATAGACGCGCTCGCCACGCACGACCCCGATCTCGATATTCCCCAAATCCTGAATTTCTGAGGCCTCGGCATCAAACATAAGCGAAATCTCACGTGTACCATCATCGATTTGTCCGATCGGCACCTTGAGGTTCTCGCGGCTCACAGCGGCCACGATCTGCCCCAGCGCAAGCCCGCGGGAGGCCAACAGCCTGCGGTCCACCTCAACAATCACTTCGCGCGCTTGCCCGCCTATCAATTCCACTTTCGCCACGCCGCTCAGCGTTGAAAACCGGTCAGCCAACGTTTCATCCGCATAGTCGTAGAGTTCATCGATCGGCAACGAGCCCTTCAACGCCACCGTCACGACAGGCGTCGCATTGATATCGTATTTGAGAATCTGAGGCTCCTCCGCCTCATCCGGCAGATTCTCTTTGATCAACCCCACTTTCTCGCGAACATCCGTGGCCGCCACGTCCACGTCCCGCCCCAATTCGAACTCGATCAAAACCTGACAAAAATTGTTGAGGCAGGTGGTGGTCAGATGCTTGATGCCGTCCACCTGCACCACCGCATCCTCAACCTGCTTGGCGACCGTTGTCTCAATCTCGCTAGGCGATGCCCCCGGATAGACGACGGTGATCGACACAAAGGGCACGTTAACCCGCGGCAACAGGTCCACGCCCACAGTACGGTAGGCCAAGATCCCGAACAGCATCAGGCATATGATCAGCGTCGTCATGGCGATCGGACGCTTGGTTGAAGCGTGGGCTAAAAACATAAAACCCTCACAAACAGAGCGGAACCGGGAAATTCAAATGGCAACGATGTGCCGTTGTTTTACGGTTTCCAGCAGCGGGCATCCCTATTTCAAAATCCTGACAGAATCGCCCTCATTCAGCAACAGCATGCCGTCGGCCACGATGTTTCCATCCTTCAGAGCCTCCGGATTCTTGATCTCGGTCTGCCCCTGCCACTCCAAGCCGGTCTCGACCGTCACACCCACAACCTTATCTCCGCGAACACTAAAGACAACATGCTTTCCCCCACGCAAACCCACGGCTTGGGAAGGCACCGCGGCGGCCGTGTACTGTTTAAAAACCACCTGAGCATCGCGGATCATGCCGGGAGCCAGGTCCGGCACGCGCTCGACTGTCGTTCGGATTTCAAACGTCCGGGTCACCGCGTGGACCGAGGGCGCCTTGTAGGTGACCACAACCTTTTTCCCGCCGTCAAAAAGCACCACGGTCTTCCCAACCGTAACGCGGTCATAATGCTCGGCATTCATGGAAAAGCAAACCTCGTAGACACTCGGGTCATCCATCTCGAACACCGCTGTTCCCGCGCTGACATACTCCCCCCGGTCTTTCAATTTTTTAACAATAACCCCGCCGAAAGGCGCGCAACCCAGTGAGTCGTCTAAATTTTTCTGCGAGACCGACCGTGCGGTCTCGGCCTGCACAATGCGCATACCTGCGACGTCAACCCCGGCGGAGACGCGCTGCATGGCCGCGTCAGCCGATTTGAATTGCATCTCAGCCTTCTCAAGCGTGTCTTTTGTGACCGCCTTGTCCTTCTCAAACAAGGTCTTCATACGGGTGACATCGATCAAGGCCTTATCGTAGGCTGCCTGCGTCTCCACCTTCGCCGCCTGGGCCTCCTTTAAGGCCGCGCGCGCTACATTCAGGTCAGCCTCCGAAAGCCTCACACGGTTCTCCAGATTGATCTTGTCCACCTGGAACAACGACTGCCCGGCTTTTACTGTTGCCCCTTCCTCCACGAACACCTCGTCGATTGCGCCGGACACGCGCGCTGCCACCCCCGCCGAAAATTTTGTGCGGACAGCGCCCTGTACCCGTGCGCCCTCTATGAAGGGTGCGGCAG
>JBBRJN010000043.1:0-11435 GCA_038219365.1 Kiritimatiellia bacterium
GGTTTGGCCTGCGCCCGCACTCCTGTCGCCACAGCTACCGCCAACAGGCATAGAATGATTCGTGCTTTCATTTGAATACGGCTCCCTTTCTTCCCTTCAGTCATGGGTTCGTACAATAGTTGAATCCGCCCGTGCTTGTCGAGCGCATTCCGCCTTGCGGCGTCTTGCCGCTTGTGGTGTAATAACGCCCCGATGGAAACCAAAAAAAACTCGTATACATTCGTTCTCAACGCAGAGCAGCAGGAGTCGCTGAAAGTCCTGCTGAACATGGGCAATTATAAGCGTAAAGAGGTGCCGCACACCCTGATCGCGGTCGAAGCCCAGGACTGCGTCGTTAACCTTTACAAAAGCGGCAAATGTCTGGTCCAAGGCAAGGGCGCCCAGGATTTCGTGATCTTTTTTCTCGAGCCCAATGTTCTACAGGTGGCCACCGTCGGCTACGAAGAGCTTCTCAACCCTGAGCTGGTCTCTCCCCATATGGGCATTGATGAAAGCGGCAAGGGCGATTTTTTCGGGTCGCTCGTGGCCTGCGCGGTCTATGTGGACCCTGACCTTGCCCACGCCATGCAGGACATCGGCGTGAAAGACTGCAAACAACTCACCGACAAGGCTGTCTTCTTCATCGGCAACAAAACCCGCCTGCTCCTGGGCCCGAAGCGCTTCGCGATGGTCGCCATCGGCCCGGAGGCCTACAACCGCCTCTATGCCAAAATGCGCAATGTCAATACCTTGCTCGCCTGGGCCCACGCCCGCTGCATCGAGAACCTGATGGAGTCTGTGCCCGACTGCCCGCGTGCGGTGGCCGACCAGTTCGGCTCCAAGCAGGTGATTGAGCGCGCCCTGATGAAGAAGGGCCGCTCGATCAAGCTTGAGCAACGCCACAAGGCTGAATCGGACATCGCTGTGGCGGCGGCCTCCGTGCTCGCCCGCGAGGCCTTTCTGCGCGGCCTTGGCCGACTGGGCGAGACCTATGGCTTTCAGGCCCACAAGGGCGCGTCCGAACAGGTCAAGGCCGCCGCCATCGGGCTGATCAAGAAGTCCGGTCCCGAAATCCTGCTGAAAACCAGCAAGTGCCACTTCCGGACCACCGACCAGGTGCTCGCTGCCTGCGGCTCTTCGCGGGCCGCACTCGGCCCCGAGGGCCAAGCGGTTTCGCGCACCAAGGATGACTTAAAAACGCCCAACTCTAAACGTTAAGCGTTGAAAGTTGAGCGTTCTTGTTTTGTCAAAGGCGGTTTACTCGACCCATTCCCGAATGCGGCGCACGTCCCAGCGCCCCGGCTGCCACATCTTGCAACGGCGGCCATACCCGTCGAGGGTCTCGACCCAGTTGCCCTCGACCCAGTAACGTTCCTCACGCTCCTGCCAGTAACCGCTCCGCACGATAACCACCGGCGGCGGGGCCGCGTAGACGACCGGTGCGGGATAATACACCGGCCGCGGTGCGCAGACCACCGGCGGCGGACAGACGCTATAACCGAACCCCATCCGCACATCCCCGTGTCCGTGCCCGTGATATGAAGTTTGGCCGTATCCGTGTCCGTAACCGCCTCTTCCGCCACTGGCCATCCCGAAGGTCAGGAAACTGCCGCGGCCTTCGCTGACCCCTAGCCCGATGTTGAAACCGTCGGCTTTCGCCGCTCCAGCCATCAACAGGCCGGTCATTGCGACCACACCGAAAAACGTTGTTTTAACCGTGTTGTTCATTTTATTGCCTTTCTGATGCGTCCGGGCGACCCGTATCAGCCCGGTCCACCGTGTCTCTTAAACAAGTGAATTAAACGGACGCTTAACCTCTTTATTGCCACTCCCCGCAAAAAAACAGCCGGCTCCGAGTGCCGATTACGTATCAGCAATTCTAATTATGGCAAAGAAGCGCCTCACGGCGCCACTACGAACAGGAGAAAGCCCGGCTTCCTTTTCGCCAGTCACACAGTACGCGTAAGCGCCTCACGGCGCCACTACGAACAGGAGAAAGCCCGGCTTCCTTTTCGCCAGTCACACAGTACGCGTAAGCGCCTCACTGCGCCACTACGAACAGGAGAAAGCCCGGCGTGTACGTTTGGGCCCGTGAGGGCCTTCCCACAGCGTGCGTCCCGCCATAATTAAAATTGCTGCACGCAATGAGCTAAACGCCTCAGAACACGAGCCGCATGCTGACCAGCGTTTGGCTCATCACTTCGACCCGCACATCGCCGCGGCCGGCGGCAAGCAACGCCTGCCGCATGGTGTTCAGCGCCAGCGCAGACGTGTTGCACTCCTCGCTGAGATGCGCCAAGAGCAACGTGTGCAACCGGCCTGACAGCGCCGAACGCACCAGCTCAGCCGAGTCGGCATTCGACAAATGCCCGCTGCGGCCCGCAATGCGGGTCTTCAGCGGCCACGGGCGCCCTGACTGCATCAGCATGTCGTAGTCGTGGTTGCTTTCAAGGACCGCGGCGTGACACGTCGCGAGCTTTGCGCGGATCAACGGCGTGGCCTGCCCCAGGTCCGTCGCCACGCAAAGCCGGGACTCGCCATCGTCAAACACGAAGCCCACCGGGTCCGCCGCGTCGTGCGGCACCGTGAAGGCCTCGATCCGCAGCCCGCCGATCTCAAACGTGGAGGCGGTTTCGAAAATCTCCCATTCGCGGGCCAGCTTGGGACACCCCAGCTCGATGCCCGCCGCCGTGCCCTCGTTTGCGAAGAGCCGAACGGGAAACTTGCGGCTGAACACTTCGATGCCCTGGTAGTGGTCAACGTGGTCGTGAGTGAAGAGCACGGCCTGAATGGACGCCGGATCAAGGCCTGCGGACTGCATCCGCGCCACCGCCATGCGCGCCGAAAGTCCGACATCCACCAGCAGCGACGTGCCGCCACCGGACACGTAGATGCAGTTGCCCTTGCTCCCGCTCGCTAACACACAGACTTCCATTCCAGCTCCTAAAAAAACGTCGTGAAGCCTGCGGCGCAACCCTCAGTCCGGCGTGCTGGCCTGTCCGCTGTCCATGACCATCCGGTAGTATTTGAGGAAGCAGCCGATGACCTCGTCTTTGGTCACGTCCGTGATCGGATAGTTCTGAGGGTCGTCCCTGAACATGCTCTCGTATTTGATGAAGCGCTGGCCGCGGTTGAGGCGGACCTCCGCACGCGGAAGAATCCCGCTCTGCACGAAATGCTTCATAACCCGGAAGGTGATCTCCTCTACCTCTGCCGCGCGCACGTTCAATGTCGCCGAAGCCGGCGCGCGGCGCACCTGAGCCTCGCGCCCGTGTTTGCCGTTCAGCTCTTCAGCGATTTCCGCCAGCGCCGGCATGGCGGTCGCGTCGAGAAACGCCTCGAAAACCGCATTTTCCTGCTCAGCACGCGTCACGCGGGCCTTGCCGCCCAGAATTCCGCTCAACTCATTCCGCCAGTCAGCCATATCAGCCCCCATTGTCGTTGTGAACAAACGTACTTTAGCACACCCGTCCGTCGTATCGCAATACGGGATCACATGTCGTGCGTGAGCGGGGTATTTTGGGCTGCGGAGGGCACTTTCACAGCCGCTGCCGCGCCGCCTGTTCCAGCGCCTGCCGCACGGCCGGCATCAGGCGCAGCGCCACCTGCTCATTGCCCGCGCGATTCGGATGATCGGTCTCATCCCAGTACGGCGCGAGCCGGTTTGGCTTCACGTCGAGCTGCATGTTGGGCACATAGAAACAGCCATGCTGACGGCTCACCGACTGCTCCATCTGCGCGATCTCCCGCGCCAGATCAAACCGCCCGGGCTCGAACTCGACGCAGGTCTCTTCCCAGAAGCGCCGGTCGCCGAAACAGCTCGCCACCACCACCTGAATGTTTTTCGCACGGGCTTCGCGCACCATCGACTCCAAGTCAGCCGCCATCTCGCCGACCGGACGCTCGTTGCGCCAGAAATCGTTCGCACCCAGCGCGATCAAGACCACCGCAGGCCGGTGCTTCAGCACGTCCTTCTCGTACCGCAGCCGCCCGCCGGACAACGTGTCCCCGCCGATTCCGGCATCGATCACCTTGACCTGCGGCATGAACAGGGCCAGCCAGTCACTGTAGTGCCCGCCCGGGCCGCCGCACGAGGTCAGACTGTCTCCTAGACAAACCAGCACGGGCCGGCGGTCGCGCACGCCCATATAAACCACAGCCGCCGCAAGGCAAACACCCGCAGCGACCAGTACACCTAAGATCGAACGTTTCATTGGATTGAAAATCTCCTGAAGCATGTGAAAGTCATAGTTCCTTTATATCAAATACCGCTCCCCGACAAAAGCTAAAGCGCGGGGCGGTCTGCGTGCGATTGAAGAAGGTCGAAGGGAAATGGCAGGTTTAGTGACCGGACACAGTCTGGCAGACGTCTAAATGCCGCATACGCTTGCAGCGCACCGATGACACCCGGACCGGCGGACGGCTCGGGGAGCCGTCCCTACCGGACGCGGCCAAACACGCCGGGAACACGGGACGTCATCACATGAAAGGCACGCCGCCGGAACACCACTGGGACGTTTCCCCGAAGAAACGTTCGCAGGTCCCCGCGGCTGCGTATCCGCCGCCTAAAGGCGGGACACCCGAAGGCCCGTGGGTTTTGCAAAAAAGTTTCTCCTGCCTCACGGCACGGCTTCGAGCCGCACCGGGAAGGAGCGCTTGAGCTTGTAGGCCTTCACCGCCGGGGCGTTGTCCGGGACCAGGCAGTGGCCCTGCCCGGCGGGTCGAGCGGCGAAGGTCTCGGACCGCACCGGCGTCCGCACGCCCGCGTATGGCACGCGCACCGCTTTGTGCGTCAGCCTCCCGTTGACGACATAGTCGTAGTAGAGGTTAAACGTGCCCTTGAAGAGTCCCGTGCCCGAAGTGAACGTCAGCGTCGCCAGCGAGCTGTTCCCGCCCGCGTAGTCGTACGCGCTTTCAACAAGAACCGGCTTCACGCCCTTGACCATCGTCAGTTTGCTTCCGGCGACCGCGATCCCCACGGGCAACGCGGCACCCGCGGCGTCCGCAAAGCCGGTGCCGGTGTAGAAGGGCACGTTCCCCACTCCCGCGTCAGCGCTGAAGAGGTAGCTGCCCGCCAGCGCCGCCGAGGTGCCGTAATAGCCGCCGTCCGCGTCCAGCAGCACGCTGAAGCCGTCCGGGCCCGCGCCCGGCCTTTCCCAGCGCACGTACCAGCCCAGGTCACGGTCCGTCGCAACCGCCCCGTGGCCGGGTGAGATCCACAGCAGGCCGCCGGCCCACCCCTGCTTGGTGTAGAGCGGCAGGAAGACCGGCACGCACGCCTCCGGCCCGCAGCCGTCGAACAGGATCAGCCGCGACGCCTGCGACACCTTGGTGCCGTCGGCCAGCACGCCCGCGATCTTGGCGCTGCCGCCGCTGCCGATTGTAACCGCCAGATAGCCGCTGCCCAGCGGCGCCGCATCCGCCGAGCCCAGCGACAGTGCCTCTGCCACCGGCAGCGCCACCGTGTAGTAGCCCTTGAAACCGGTCAGCAGCGCCTGCGCGGCAGAGTCCTTACTGTCCTCGAAGCGGTTGCGCGCGCCGTCCAGCGCGAGGGGTTCGCCTGCGGGTGTATTTCCCGTGAGCAGTCCCCAGACGCGGTTCTGCCGCACATCAAGCGTGAGCATCTCGCCGCTCCGTGCTTTCAGCGTGGTGCGGAAAGTGCCGTCTGCCTCGGTCGCCGTCCACGCGGCGGCGCTGAAGCTCAGAGTCGCCTTCTGTGTCACGACCTTGGCCGTGAGCTTGCCCGCCACGCCCGTGAGCTTCAGCTTCAGCGTTCCTCGTACTGCCGTGGCGCTCCCATCATCGAAGGCATTTGCCCGGTAGAAAAAGCCATCGTACGACCCTGCGCTCGTCAGCGGCAAGTCGGAGGTCGGCGGGCAAACAAAAGGCTCGGTAATCGCCGGCGGCGGCACCGTGTTGTTATAGGGCGTACCCGCGAGAAACTCTTGGTAATCGTCAGAGCCGTCGCCGTCGGTGTCGAAGCCTTCAAGGATCGCTTTCAGGAACCAGAGCTTGTTGTTGGCGTTGATGGTGATATGCGCTTCGTTGGATGAGGGGTAGTGGATTTCATCAAAGGGGCTCAGCGCCTGGAGGCTTTCGTTCGTATGCAACGGCAAATTGCAGTATGTGGTACTGATCCCAAGGGAACTGACCGTGGGAATGAAGCAGTGATCGGGCGCGCGGCAGTAATCGGAATCATCTCTGTAGCCTGAAGGAATACTGTCAAAAAGAACATGAAAAGAATCCCGCGTGCCACCCGGCGCATTGTCAAGCGCGTCATGATAGTAGTGCTGCTGTCTCGTGCTGGTTTCGTCCAGCGGGGCCACGGTGTCCCAAAAGCCGTAAAAGACCGTTGGCACCGTTGGAGTCGAAGCCGTGGAAAGCGCATAAATGTCAGCGTCAATATCAACTGCGAACGACCGGCAAGACCAATGCAGGACACGTTCCCCTGCACGATAGGGCTGCTGCACACCGTGGCCCGAGCCGTTGCTGATCGCGATCTTCTTGCAGGACATGGGATAACCGCCGCGATCCATGGTCGCCTGAAAAGCGTCATGTTCCGCATTGCCTGCAAGCTCGCCGGTTACTGCGTGATGAACCAAGAGCATTTGCTTTGCTGCGGGCTGGTTGAGAATGCCGTAGAGGTCTGCGGCCGAAGCGAAGGCGTCGTTTTTATCAGAGAAGAACTTCAAAAATTCTTGAATGCCAAGCGGTATGTTCGCTCCCGTTTGGGGCGAGTCAAAGCTGATCCATGTGTTGACGTCGCTTGTGCCGTAACTCGCGGGGGCCCTGTCCATGTCCGCGAGAGCCATGCGGGTGACCAGTCCGCCCATGCTCGCTCCGATGACGGTGAACGCATCATCGGGGTTGCTCCTTTCGGCATTGACATAGTTGATGGCGGCCCGGGCGAGCGCGGCGTTCTCAGAGATGCTCCGCATCGCATCGGCGTAGTCCAGAACGAGCAGGTCGCGTCCGTAAGCG
The DNA here is from genome assembly GCA_038219365.1 of Kiritimatiellia bacterium. GTDB lineage: Bacteria > Verrucomicrobiota > Kiritimatiellia > RFP12 > UBA1067 > JAHFSX01. The sequence continues at coordinate 6,961 of JBBRJN010000043.1, forward strand.
CGCACGGTTTCAGCGAGTTGCTCCTCATTCAGCGTATTGTAGAGAACATCCCAATCCATGTTGTTTTCCATGTCAAACCCCTCGGCGACAAGGACCGGGCACCGCAGTCCCGCATGGTTTCCGGACGTGTAAACATAGAGCGTTCCTTTGACGCTGCTGTAAGGCGCTGCGGCGGTCAATGTGATGGACGTGGTCGGATCGGGCGTGGACAAAGACGCGACTTCGAGTGACGCGGACGCCACCAGAACGGTGCCGTCGGCTAGCGTGGCTTCAAGGGCCATGGCCTTTGTGCCGGTGGAGGTGTACGCGGCGGCGGCTTCCTGCCCGGCTTCGAGCTGCCGCCAGCCGCCCCCGTCTCCCGGATCGATGCGCAGGGTCTGAATGGCTTTTTCCGGCGCGACGGCTTCCTCGAAGAGGTCGCCCGACGCAAGCGACAGGGTGATGTTTGCGCCGCGATACGTCGTGGGGCGAAGCGGGGAAAAGGCGAAAACAGGCAGGTTCGTTTCGGCCGGAACGGGGGTCAAACCTGCCGCAAGGGCGGCGCGCTTTTGCTCAGGGGTGACGGCGCTAAGCGTCCGGCTCCAATGGATCAGGCTGAGCGGCACGCTGCTGCGGAGATTGTTTCGTGGTGTGCGGATCTTTTCATAGGGCTGCGTTTGCAGAACCGACCGCTTTTCAGCTGCTCCTGTGTTTTTGGCGTCCTGAAGTTCATACGCCAACTGGCGGAAGTCAGCCTGCGTGATGCGGGAAGAGCGCGCACTGCCGGAATAGCGGGAGACGTCAACCCGCGAGGACTTGCGTATGAGCGGTGTTGCCGTCTGCTTCTGCGGAGGAATCGCTGCTCCGCTTGCGGAGACCCCGAAAAGCATAAGGAACACAACAGCCAACGGTCTATTTTTCACCAACGGTTTTCCCACTTTATCTTCCATCCTGCACACTGATCCGTATGTGCCGCTGATTATGAGGGTATGGGGCACACAGAGTCAATGACACCGTGCAAAGAGTCAGCAATTCTAAATATGGCTAAGAAGCGCCTCACGGCGCCACTACAAACAGGAGAAAGTTCGGCGCTTCCGTTTGTGGGCCCGTGAGGGCCTTCCCTCAGCGCGTGTCCTGCCATATTTAGAATTGCCGACAAAGAGTACGACTAAAAGCTGTTGAGCGGAAAAGGGCAGGTTCAGCAACCTAGCTCCCCGTTCCACTCTTGTCGCGCTTACCTCACGGCGCGGCTTCAGCCGACGCCGTCGAAGAGGATGGTCGAGAGATAGCGCTCGCCCGCGTCCGGCAGGATCGCCACGATGGTCTTGCCTGCGAACGCCTCTAGGTTGGCCAGGCGAATTGCGGCCGCCACGGCCGCGCCGCACGAGATGCCGACCAGCAAGCCCTCTTCTTTGGCCAACCGCCGCGCGAACTCAATGGCCTCGGCGCTCTCGACCAACTCCACACGGTCAATGACCGACAGGTCCAGCGTGTCGGGAATGAAGCCGGCTCCGAGGCCTTGGATCTTGTGCGGTCCGGGCTTGAGCTCCAGCCCCGCCATCTGCTGAGAAATCACAGGGCTTTCCTTCGGCTCGACCGCCACCGAGAGGATCTTCTTGCCCCGGGTGTTTTTGATGAAACGCGAGATGCCGGTGATCGTGCCGCCCGTGCCCACGCCAGCCACCAGCACGTCGATGCCGCCGTCGGTGTCGTTCCAGATTTCGGGGCCGGTTGTCGCTTCATGAATCGCGGGGTTCGCCGGATTCTTAAACTGCTGGGGCAGGAAGAAGTGCGCCGGATCCGAAGCCGCGATGTCCTCGGCCCGTTTGATGGCACCCTTCATGCCCTCCGCGCCGGGCGTCAGCACAAGGGTGGCCCCGAACGCAGCCAGGACCCGCCGCCGCTCCATGCTCATGGTTTCCGGCATGGTGAGGGTCAGCTTGTATCCGCGCGCGGCCGCGACATAGGCCAGCGCGATGCCGGTGTTGCCGCTCGTCGGCTCCACGATCTCAATGCCGGGCTTGAGCACGCCGCGCTTCTCCGCGTCCCAGACCATGGATGCTCCGATGCGGCACTTGACCGAATACGCCGGGTTGCGTCCCTCGACCTTGACCAGCACGGTCGCTTTCGCCCCCTGCGTCAACCGGTTCAGCTTAACCAGCGGCGTGTTGCCGATGGATTGTGCGTTGTCACTGTAGATTCTGCTCATGGGTTACTCCTTTCAAAAAAAACACTGGAAACTTAAAAAACGCGCGCACAAGAGATGTGCGCCATTTCGTTAATGTTGACTCGCTTGCAAGGCCTGGTCAATGTCGGCCTTAATGTCCGCGAGGTCCTCGAGTCCGACCGCAAGGCGGATGTAGTCGTCCGTCACGCCGGTCTCCTGCTGCTCCGCCGCCGTGAGTTGCTGGTGTGTGGTCGAGGCCGGATGGATCACCAGCGTCTTGGCGTCGCCGATGTTCGCCAAGTGCGAGAGCAGCTTCACGCTGTCGATAAAGCGCATGCCTGCCGCGCGGCCGCCTTTGATACCGAAACCGAGGATGCCGCCGAAGCCCCTCTTCAGATATTTCGCGGCGACCGCATGGTTCGGACTGTCCTTCAAGCCGGGATAGTTGACCCAGGCCACAAGCGGATGGGCTTTGAGCCATGTGGCGACCGCCAGCGCGTTCTCCGAGTGGCGCGCCTGGCGCAGCGGCAGCGTCTCCAGCCCGAGCAGGAACTCGCGGGCGTTGAAAGGGCTCAGCACCGCGCCGGTGTCGCGCATCAGGGTCACGCGGATCTTCAGGATAAAGGCCACGTTGCCCATCCCCGGCACGTTGCCCAGCGCATCCCAGTAGGCGATCCCGTGGTAGCTCGGGTCAGGCTCCGTGAACTCCGGGAATTTGCCGTTGTTCCACTTGAAGTTGCCCGAGTCCACGATCACGCCGCCGATCGACGTGCCGTGCCCGCCGATGTACTTCGTGGCCGAACTGGCGATGATGTCGGCGCCATGCTCGAACGGACGCACCAAGCCCACGCCGACCGTGTTGTCCACCACTAGCGGAATCCCGGCCTCGTGCGCGATTTTGGCGAGCGCCTCGAAGTCCGGCACGTCCAGTTTAGGGTTGCCGATGGTTTCGATATAGACCGCACGGGTCCGGGGCGTGATCGCCTTGCGCACCGCCTCGGGGTCGCGCGAATCGGCGAACCGCACCGTGCGCCCGAGCTTCGGAAACGTGTGGTGCAAGAGCTGGTAGGTGCCGCCGTAGAGGTTGTTGCCGGCCACAATCTCGTCGCCAAGCCGCGTGATCGCCAGCAGCGCGTAGGTGATGGCGGCCATGCCAGACGCCGTGGCCAGTGCGCCCGTGCCACCCTCCAGCGCGGCCACGCGCTTCTCGAACACATCCGTCGTCGGATTCATCAGCCGCGTGTAGATGTTACCGAATTCCTTCAGCGCAAACAGGTTCGCCGCATGCTCTGAACTCTTGAACACATACGAGGCGGTCTGATACAGCGGAACCGCCCGTGAGCCGGTCGTCGGGTCAGGAACCTGCCCCGCGTGCAGGGACAGCGTGTAAAGGCCTTGTTTTGTCTCGCTCATCTGATCCTCCTCTTTTCTGCCGGGCGCTTGACGGTCCAGCCTCTTCGCAACTTAAACACTAGTTAATCTAGTTGTTATGTTTACAATATAGTTTAACCGCCCTCGCCCGTCAATGCCCTTTTGTGAATTTCATAATCTTCACGAAGCGCAAACAAATAGGCGCGCCCCGTGAGGAGCGCGCCTTGTCAGACACGATCACACGGACTAGCCGAGAATCGTCTTGAGGTCTTCGTCAGCCGTCTTGATGGGCGTGAGGCCGAATTTCTCGACCAGCACGTTCAACACAGTCGGCGAGATGAAGGCGGGCAGGCTGGGCCCGATGCGGATGTTCTTGATACCCAAAGCCAGCAGCGTGAGCAGGATGCAGACCGCCTTCTGCTCATACCAGGAGAGGATGAGCGTGAGCGGCAGATCGTTCACGCCGCAGCCGAACACCTGGGAGAGCGCGACCGCCACCTGAATCGCCGAGTAGGCGTCGTTGCACTGGCCCATGTCGAGCAGGCGAGGAATGCCGCCGATGTCGCCCAGCTTGGCCTGTAGGTGGTTGAAGCGGAACTTGCCGCAGGCGAGGGTGAGGATGAGCGTGTCTTTCGGAGCCTTCTCCACGAATTCCGTGTAGTAGTCGCGTCCGAGCTTGGCACCGTCGCAACCGCCCACGAGGAAGATGTGCTTGACCGCGCCGGACTTGACCGCCGCGACCACTTTGTCGGCCACCGAGAGCACCGCGTTGCGGGCGAACCCGGTCAGCAGCGGCTCGCCTTTGACCTCGGCCTGCCAGCCGCCGAGCTTGATCGCGTGGGCGATCATGGCGGAGAAGTCCTTCTTGCCAGTCGCATCCGCGCTGATGTGCGTGACGCCGGGCCAGCCGACTTCCGCTGTGGTGTAGAGGTTGCCCGCGTACGTGGGCTTGGGCGGC
>JBBRJN010000044.1:0-11324 GCA_038219365.1 Kiritimatiellia bacterium
AGGGCATCGAGGAGGTCGGCGTGACGCTCGACGACCTTTTCGTGGTGGGGGAGGTGCTGACTTGCGTGGCGCACCAGAACTCCGACCATCTGCACGTGTGCAAGGTTTCCGATGGCCATGAGGAATTGCAGATCGTATGCGGCGCACCAAACTGTGCGGCGGGCATCAAGGTGCCGCTGGCCAAGGTCGGTGCCGTGGTGCCGGAGGGCGGGTTCACGATCAAGCAGGCCAAGCTGCGCGGCGTGGCCTCGTTCGGCATGCTCTGCTCCGCGCGCGAACTGAAGCTCTCGGCGGACCATGCGGGGCTGCTGATTCTCGACCCGGCGCTCAAAGCGGGAACCCCGATGCGCGACGTGTTGCCGCCACCGGAGACGGTGCTTGATTTAGAGATCACGTGGAACCGGCCCGACTGCCTGTCGATCATCGGCATCGCCCGTGAGTTCGCTGCGATCCTGAAGCGTCCGTTGCGGTTGCCGTCGGTGGATTTTTCCGAGTGTGGCGAGCCGGTGGAGCAGTATGCCAAGGTCAGAGTTGAAGATCCTGTCAAGTGTCCGCGCTACACGGCGCGCGTGATGACCGAAGTCAAGGATGGCCCTTCGCCGGCCTGGATGCAGCGGCGTCTGGAACTATGCGGCGTGCGTGCGATCAGCCTGACGGTGGACGTGACCAACTATGTGATGCTGGAGTCCGGACAGCCGTTGCACGCGTTCGATTACCGCACGCTGGCGGAGCGCACGATTGTGGTACGCTGCGCCAAGGCGGGTGAGAAGATCAAGACGCTGGACGGCGTGGAGCGCACGTTGGACCCGAGCATGCTGGTGATTGCCGATGCGGCGGTGCCGAGCGCGGTGGCGGGCATCATGGGCGGGGCGGGCAGCGAAATCGCGGTGGGTACCGAGCATGTGTTGTTGGAGAGCGCGCTCTTCGATCCGGCCTCGACCAAGTTCACCGCCACGAAGCTGGGACTTTCGACAGAATCGTCGCGGCGCTACGAGCGCGGGGTTGATCCCGAACTGGCAGACTGGGCGAGCCGCCGCGCGGTGGCGCTGCTGGTCGAGTACGGCCAGGCGAAGGTGGCGAAGGGGGTGATCGACGTGGACTCCCGCGGGTTTAAGCACGGCGAGGTGACGTTACGTTTCAAGCGGGCGCATGCGGTGATCGGCGTGGCGTTGCCGGTGGAGGAGATGGTCGGCATCCTGACGTCGCTGGGCCTTTCGGTGGTCAAGCGTGATGCCGAGACGGCCTTGTTTAAGATTCCCTCGTACCGGCTTGACCTGACGCTGGAGGCTGACCTGATTGAAGAAATCGCGCGGATGCACGGGCTGGATGCGATTCCGGACGTGATGCCGGAGCTGACGGCGGTCTCAACATTGGATGACCGCCCGTTCTATGCGCGCGCCCGGTGTCGGCAACTGGTGCTGGGCATGGGCTTCTCCGAGGCAATGCACTACAGCTTCCTGTCAGCGAAAGAGTTGGATGCCCTCGATACGCGCGGCGCGAAGGCGCGTGCGGTGCTGCCGAATCCGGTCAGTGCCGATTACGGCGTGTTGCGCGACTCGCTGCTGCCGCAGCTGGCGGGCTCGCTCGGGCGTAACGCCTCGCGTCAGGTCGAGTCGGCCGGCCTGTTCGAAATGGGCCGCGTGTTCTTTGTGGATGCGGAGGGTAAACCCGGCGAGGAGGAACGCATATCGCTGGGTCTGATGGGACCTTTCGGGCGGTCGTCGATCGACCGGCGGCGGGCGGTGTCGAATGAGGAGTCGCTGCTGTGGCTGAAAGGCGCGGTTGAGACGCTGGTGTCGTCGCTGCATGCGGGCCAGGTGTCGTTCGCACGTTGCGAGCATCCGGCGATGGAGGCGGGGTGGGCCGTTGAGGTCGCCCTCGGCGGCGCGGTCGTCGGTTGCATGGGGCTGGTTTCGGCGGCCTTGCGCCACCCGTGGCGGATGACCGCTCCCATGGCGCTGGCGGAACTGCGGTTGGCCCCTTTGCTGGCGGGCGTTGCGGCCTTTACGGCGGTCAAGCCGGTGCCGCAATATCCGGCTGTGCGGCGCGATATCGCGTTTGTTTGCGACACCTCGGTCGCCCATTGTGACGTGGTTGCGACGATTCGAAAGGCGGGGCCGACGGAATTGACCTCGATCGAGCTTTTTGATATATTCCAATCAAAAGAAATTGGTAAGGGAAGGCGCAGCATGGCCTACACCTTAGCCTTCCGGTCAGCGGATCGGACATTGACCGACCAAGAGGTGAACGAAGCCTTTGCGAAAATCATTCAAGCGTTGAAGAGCGACTTGAAAGTGGAGGTGCGCGAAGGGTAAAGCGATTTTGGTTTTTTTAGGAAGCCGGGCAAAGAGGCGAGACCCGGCAGATGAACGAAGTGGGCCCTGTTTTGTACGCGGATACGCAGCATTTCTCTGACCTTCAGTTTGTATCGGGAGTTTGAATGCGGTGTGTGACGGAAATCTGTCTTAATGGCGGAAACCTGACGACACCGACTAGAGCACCCACCTCATTAGTGAGGTTTCAGGGATCCTGCATTACGGCAAAATGGGGCTTTTTTTTAAATGCGGTAGCGGACCTTAGATGTGAGTATCGGGAAGTCGAGAGTATGAAGCGGTTAACAGGGATTTTTCTGGTGGCCTTATTTTGCGGGGGCGCACGTGCGGCAGAGCTACCTGAGATCACAGACGCGGCTATCGCCGAGTTGGGCATCACGCTCGGCACGCCGCAAATGAACGGGTTCGTGTTTATCGACGGGCGCTACATTCCGCCGCCTTACACCGTCACGCGAAGAGGAAACGGTATATTCGTCAACCGCATCCTGATTGAACAGGCGGCGCTGGGGTCGTTGGCGGCAGCGGCAGAAACGGTGCCGGGAGCCGAACAGACGCCTGCACAGAAGTCGGTGGACGCGGATGGTGATTTCATGGAGGTGAAGGCCGAGGTTGCAGCAGTCAAGCCGGCTGATGAGGCGGCCCCTGTGGCGGTTGCCGAGCCGGCTAAAACGAAAACGGTGAAGAGCATTGATGACTTGTTCGAGGATGGCGACGCGCCTGCGACGCCTGTTCCCGCTGCCGCACCTGCACCTGCACCTGCCGCCGCGCGGCCAGTGGTTGTGGTGCCGGTCACTTCCGAGTTGACGCCAGAGGAGTCGAAACGGCAGAAAGAGGCGTTCGTGGCGAATCTTGAGCGCTTGCGCAAGGGGTATGACCAGGCGCTGATCCAGGGTGAATTCTTCTTTTTCGGGCAGCGCCATAACCGCGTGAACGGCAACTATGGGACCGCGCGGCTGCTGATGGAGGTGTTGCCGAAGGCGTTGCGGTACGCGCAGTCGCCACAGGATCTCCTGCAACGGCTTAATCAGGGGGATGTCTATTTCGTCGATCTCGGCATTTGTACGGCCTTATATAAGAACAAGTTCACCTTTCCGCAATTAGAGGAACGGTTGCAGAAGATTGAGGAGTCGGAAGCTGTTGATTCGATGAAACGTAAACCGGCCCCTCGCTGGTGAACGGAGTCTTTTTTATGGCGCGCAGTAATCAGCAAAGCATCGATCTGCAGGCCTTTGAAGCGGTGGCCGAGGTGTTGTCGGCGATCAAGTCGGCCGAAGAGATGCGGTTGTTCCTGAACGAGCTGTTGACGCCGAGCGAGATTCATGACATCACGTTGCGGTGGCGGCTGCTGGAGCTGTTGGCCGATGGCGTGTCTCAGCGAAAGATCGCGGAAGAGTTGAAGATCAGCCTTTGCAAGATTACCCGGGGTTCAAAAATCCTGAAGCAGAAGGGTGCCGTCACGTCGCGGGTGCTCAAAACGCGGACCGCACAGATGTCATCACCCACGGATTGATAACCCGACACGGGCGTGTCGTGTCAGGTCGGCTTCGATTCCGGCCTCAGAGGTCTTGAAGGTTTAGAAAGAGGTAACGTGATGCGGATCATTGCTCGTGGCATCCAGGCGCAAATGGCGAATGCGTCGTGGATTCGTAAGATGTTTGAAAAAGGCGCGGAGTTGAAAAAACAGTTCGGTGCCGAGAATGTTTGCGATTTCAGTCTTGGAAACCCCGACATCCCGCCGCCGCCGCATGCGCGCGATGTGTTGCTGAGTCTGGCCGACAGTGCGGTGCAGCCGCTGGGCCTCGGGTATTGTCCGAACGCTGGGTTGCCGGCTTTTCGCGAGGCGCTGGCCGCCTTTTTGTCGGCGCAGCAGCAGGTTCCTGTGCAGTCGGCACATATCGTTGTCACCTGTGGGGCCGCAGGTGCGCTGACCTCGTTCTTCCGTGCGGTGCTGGAGCCGGGAGATGAGGTCATGTGTCCCGCGCCCTACTTTGTGGAGTATGGTGCGTACTGCGGACACTTTGGTGGCGTTCTCAAGCCCGTTCCCGCGCTTGCACCCGATTTTCAGCCTGACCTTGCCGCGATGGAAGCGGCGATCACCGACGCGACGCGCGTGATCCTCATCAACTCGCCGAACAATCCGACCGGCTGTATCTATAGTCAGGTGACGTTGGCGCGGCTGGCCGCACTGGTTGACCGCGTGAACGCGACGCGCGAGCGGGCGCTGTTTCTGGTGAGTGACGAGCCCTACCGGTTTCTTGCTTACGACGGTGCCGTGGTCCCTCCGATTCTGCCGCTCTCACCCTTTACGTTGGTGCTTGGATCGTTCTCCAAAAGCCTCTCGCTGGCGGGTGAGCGTATCGGGTACATCGTGGCGAACCCGGCGATGCCCGACGTGGCCCTGCTGATGAATGCGGTGACCATGACGAACCGCACGTTGGGTTTCGTGAACGCTCCGGTTCTCGGCCAGCGGTTGGCGATGGCGCTTTTGAACGAAGGCGTGGACCTCTCCATCTACGACCGGCGGCGTCAGGCCATGGCGCGTGTGTTGACCGATGCGGGCATCCGGTTTGCGATGCCACAGGGCGCGTTCTATTTCTTCCCGGAAGCGCCAGGCGGTGATGATCAGGCCTTTGTCCAGGCGCTGCTCAAGCGGAACGTGCTGGGAGTGCCGGGTTCCGGCTTCGGGTTCCCCGGATTTTTCCGGCTGAGTTTCAGTGTGGACGAGGCCGTGATCGCGAAGTCAGCGGCGGGGTTCAAGGCGGCGGTGGCCGAATGCCTTCACGATCAACGTTCAACGTTCGATTGAGACAACATCATGCAGGGAATAAAAAAAAAGAAGCTGAGCGTAGCGATGTCCGGGCTGTTGCTGTTGGCGTTCGTGGCCCGCGCGGTGGAGTTCACCGGGCCGGCCGAGTGGCAGCGGGTTAACACGAATGCGGTGAACGCATGGAATGCGGCGCAGCAGAAGCAGGAATCCGCAACGGTCCAGGCCTGGCCGGGAGTGGTCGCGGACAGCCAGAAGCGTGAGGTCCGGTTACTCGCCGAAGCGGTGGGCCACCGGGTGGGAATCACGGCCGAATTTCTCTTGGTGGGGCCGCTCAGCGACCGCGCATATGAGGCGGCGGCGGTGACCGTCGCCCGGCCGAGTGACATCGTGCGGGCGGTCGAGCGTGTGGGACTTGCACGGGGCGGCGGCGTGGGAAGTCGGCCTTTTCGCTTCTGGCCTTGCGGCGAGCGCGTCACGGCGACGGTGCGCCGGCTGGACGTCGAGGGTGCCGTGGAGCAGCCTCTGCAGTCGTTGCTAAGCGATGCGGATCGGGTATCGCCGCCGTTGTTTGGTGCCGACGGGCTGGTCTTTACGGGTGGACGTTGGACGGGGGCGGACGCAACGTGCGCGTGCCTGACGGACACCAACATGCCCTCATCGGTGATCTCGCTGTACAATGAGCCAGGCACGGTCTTTGATGTTCCCTTGCAGGTCGGACAGAGCGAAGTTTACGGACGGTTGACGCTGGCCGAGGCCTTGCCGTTCGGCTCGCTGCTGGAAGTTGTGCTGAGGCCGCTTGCGTCAAAGGACGGAGGCCCGCGCGTGTTGCCGTTGACGGTGAGTGCCGCGATGTCAAGCCGCGAGGTGGAGCTGACCTGCAAGGGGGCTGACGGAACAATCCTGAAAAAGTCGGGGCTGGCGGAGGCCTTGACGTGGCTGCGCGGGCAAGCGGAGTCCGGTCGCGAGCCTTTTGTCACGTTGGGGATGGACGATGCGATGCCGCTGAAGCGGGCCATCGACGTTGCGCGCGTGTTCGCGATGCTGGACGGGAAAGGAATCAAGCTGGACGGGAAAGCCGAACAAGGGCTTTTTCCCCGTGCCTTTTTGCCGCAGGAAAAGTGGCGTGAACGCAAAGATCGTAACCCTCAGCCGTTTGAGCTGCATGTCGCGCAGGGTGCGGACAGAGCCCTGAAAAAGAAACTGGTTTTTATCGAAGAGGATTGGACGGTCGAGGGGCTTGACCCGAAGCTGACGCCGCGTGAATTTCCGTTTGAGGCGTGGGACGAACTCGCGAAGTTGGTTGAGAAGACGGGGGGGGCTGACAGTAAAGTAAACCTGCTCTTCGTCTATGCGCCCGCAGAGTTGCCCCTGAGTCTGTTTATGCCTGGTGTACGGGCGGTGGCGGAGCGGTTGCCGGTTGTGTACGTCTTCGGCGAGTAAGGCTGTATTTTGCGAGACGCACCCATGGGCAGGGACGACGCCTAAAAATGTATGTCTTCGGCGAGTAAGGCTGTATTTTGTGATGGCTTCGGGTTTGACGTTTTTCATTTGACCGGTTAACTTTTATCACACTTCGCGAGGTATGATATGGACGCTTACCATCCTACGCTGTGGCGGACATGCAGAGTTTTGGCAAATGCAGGACGGCTTCGTTGCTTGAAGGTCGTCCTCGAGTGTCCCGGGAGCACAGTCGGCGATATCGCCGAGCACGCATGTGTTTCGGAAGCCGTGGCGAGCGAGTATTTGCGTGCGTTACAAGCGAGAGGGCTTATTCTTGCCTGTCGCGAAAGCCGATGGGTTCGCTATACGGCAGACCCGGATCCGCTTGTCAAAGGTGCAGCCCGCCTGTTGGTTGCGTTGCGACGGGCACTGTTGACGGAGGCCCGCTCCGAGGCTGATATGATCCATACCGTCACGGCTTTCACCCATCCCCGTCGGCTGGAAATTATGAAATGGCTGCAATGCGTGGACGGCGCTTCGATTGAGGGTCTGAGCACCCATACCCAGATCAGTGTGCCTGCCTTGTTTCGGCATTTGCGCAAGCTCAAAACCCGCCAGCGGGTCTCCTGCTGCGAGAACCTGTGGCGACTTGTCCGTGATGGAAGCCACCTTGAGAAAACGCTGTTGTCGCTTCTCGACTGAAAGACTCATGTGGGCTGACGTTCGCAGCCCCAGAATTCAGGAGTCAGAATCCAGCATCCAGAAGGAACTGATGCGAATGATGTTCGTCGCTCTTCCCATTCTGGCTCCTAGCTTAACGTTTCGCGCCCACGACTGCGCGTGGGCGCTGCCGGATACGGCGGTCTGACTCCTGACACCTACGCAAACGACTTGTTTTATTATTATTATTGTTGGTTTGTAGGCACTATCACACTTCGCGATGTGTGATAAGAGAGCGCAAGGGGACTTTTTGCGTGGTTATCACACTTCGCGATGTGTGATAAGAGAGCAAGGGGACTTTCTGCGCGTTTCATAACTCATGCTCGAACGCTAAATCAGCGAGGTCGAGGGCATATGCGACGAGAAGGTGGATGAGAAAAGGACGGTCCGGTTGGTGCTAGCCCGACGCATCATCGCGGAGGCCAAATGGGTGCCGAACCCGCTGGTCACCGGCAGGGCGACCGAACGTAGTCTCCAAGTCATCTGCCACAGGCAGAGCTTCGCGGGTGAGACGCCCACAGCAGTCTTCACGGGAGGGTTGCCCGTGCCGCCTGCCACGGCGGAATTTCAGGAAGCAGGGCGTTGAACTCATCTGTCAACCGGCGTTCGTACTCGCCTGCGAAGGTGCCGTCGAGGAATTTGGCGTACCCCTCTTTGCAAAAGCGCTCCCACGAGGCTTCTTCGTGACCGGGATTGATCGGAAAAAAACGTACGCGGCTCTTTGTTGCGGCTGCCAGGTCGCCCTGCGCGTCACCGATCAGTAGGACGTGGTCCTGGGGATACTTACCGGTTGTGGCGATGTGGAGGTGTTCGGATTTCGTGCCCAGTTCCTGCCCCGCGATAAGGCTCACGTAACCGTGGATCTTATGCTCGTTCCACTCTTTGACCAGCGCCTCTTCCGGCGTCTGTGAGACCACGATCACGTCGCTTTGGTTACGGATCTGTTCGAGTGCCTGTAGGGCCCAGACGAAGGGCGGCACGGGCTTCATGTTTTCGGCGATCTCGACATTAATGGCTAGGCTCCACTCCAGTAGGCGAAGCAGCTCAGGGTCGTTTGTGCGTGCGGCCTCGGCTTTGAGCGAAGGATTGCCGAGTGGCAGGCCCGAATTCACGTAGACCCGCAGCGCCTCGAGTTTCGGCAGCGTGACGCCCGACGCCTTGACGCCGGGGTAGTCGATGAATAGCTCGAAGGCCCGGAGCAGCGCGGGAAAGCGATTGATGCCGCGGAACTTGGAGGTGATGTTGACAAACTCGGCGCAGGCGCGGAGCTCTTTCTCACAGGCCCCAAGATCCCAGTACCTGAGGATGAGCGGATGAAAGTGTGCCTTCTGCTTTACGCTCATGGTGTCGAACACGCACCCGTCGGAATCGATGCCGACGAAGGTGTTGTGTTTTTTGGGAAGGTTCTGGAGGTCGTCTAACGTGTAGTGGTCTTTTGACATGGCGGCGGAAACTCCTCTGGGTGACTCTTTACGCCACCGGGTGACAGGCGGGGCGAGCGGGCAAAGCGTGCAATCGTTCGGAGACGGTTCGGGTGCTGTCAGGAAAAATAAAGTCTGGCCGCAGATCGAAGAGGGGCTGGAGAACGAAACGGCGCTCGGTAGCGCGTGGATGTGGCACGGTGAGCATCGGCGATACGCAGCGGAAGTCGCCGAAGGTAATGATGTCGATGTCGATGGTGCGCGGCTGGTTTGGTATGTCGCCGCGTATGCGCCCCAGACGGTCTTCGATGTCATGGATTAAGTGTGAGAAGACGAGGGGCGTCAGGCGGGTCTCGACGATCACCACAACGTTCAGGAAGGGTTTGTCGGCGAAGGCCTCCGGCACGCCGAAAGGCTCCGTCTCATAGACCGGAGACCGCTCGACAAGACGCACGCCCGTGAGGTTTTCCAAGGCTGTGCAGGCCTTGTCTAGCCAGACCATGCGGTCGCCCAGATTGCTGCCAAGGGAGAGCACGGCTTCGCGGGTCTGTGGCGTTGTCTGCGTGGCGCGGGACCTCTTTGTGCGGTGTGTTAAGCGGGTTCAAAACCGAGCACATGACGCATGGTGTAGATACCGGGCTTACGTCCTGCGAGCCAAAGCGCGGCACGCAAGGCACCCGAGGCAAAGGTTTCGCGACTGTTGGCCTTGTGCGTGATTTCGATACGCTCCTCATCCGCCACGAACATGACGGTATGGTCGCCGACAACGGACCCGCCGCGCAAGGCATGTATTCCGATTTCTCCGCGCGGGCGCTCGCCGGTGATGCCTTCGCGGCCGTAACAGGCGACCTCTTTCAGGTTGACGCCGCGGCCCTCGGCTAGAGCTTCGGCCAGACCGAGGGCCGTGCCGCTGGGCGCGTCTTTTTTGAGGCGGTGGTGCATCTCGACAATCTCGGCGTCATAGTCCGGGCCGAGGATGGCGGCCGAGCGCCGTACGAGTTCGAGCAAAAGGTTCACGCCCAGGCTCATGTTGGGGGCCCAGACGATCGGGATCTGTGCGGCCGCAGCGGTGACGGACCGCTTCTCGTCGTCGGTCAGGCCGGTTGTGCCGAGTACGTAGGCCTGGCCGTTGGCGACGGCGTTCTCGAGATTAGCAACGACGGTGGTGTGGAAAGTGAAGTCGATGACGGCCTCCGCCGCCTCGGGCCACTCGTCGGTAAAGCACAGCGCGTCGCTCAGGCGATCTGAACGGATGCCTGAAATTTCTTTCACCCGCGTACCGATGGCCGGATGGTCAGGGCATTCGACCGCAGCGACGATGTCACAGTCGTTAAGTTTACAAGCGCACCGCAAAAGGTTCTGTCCCATGCGGCCAGCGGCTCCGAGAAGTGCGATTTTCATAGGTTTAGGAGATGTTAGTGGTTGCCTGGTACGCAATGCGGGTTTGGCCGAGCAGCCCCTCGAAACGCGAAGCCCAAGCGTTGAGCCGCCCTTACATGAGGTTGAGGCTCTGGAGGGTGTGGGAGAGTTGCTCACGGATTTTTTCTGTCGGCGCACACAGTGGCAAGCGGAAAACCGGGCTGATGCGGCCCATGAGCGCCAGCGCCATTTTGACCGGAATGGGGTTCGTGTCGATGAACAGGTCGCGGAAAAGCGGGTAATAGACGCGGTGCAACTCGCGGGCTCCAGCCAACTCATTCGCGAGCGCTAGGCGCACGAGGGTGGACATCTCTTTTGGGATGACGTTTGAGGCGACGCTGATGACGCCCGAGGCACCGACACTTATCATGGGCAGTGCGAGGCTGTCATCTCCCGAGAGCACCGGCAGTTCGCACGCGTTCTTGATGGCGCTGACGCGGTCCACGCTGCCGCCAGCCTCTTTGATGGCTACGACATGAGGATGAGCAGCGAGTCGCACGACGACGTCGAGCGGGATCTCCTTACCTGCGCGTCCGGGCACATTATAAAGCACGACGGGGAGGCCGATGTCGGCCACGGCCGCAAAGTGACGGTAGAGACCTTCGGCGTTGGGCTTGTTGTAGTACGGGGTCACCTGAAGGGTCGCGTCCACACCGGCACCGAGAATGGCGGTGGTGAGTTCGACCGCTTCGGCGGTCGAGTTGGCCCCGGTCCCTGCGATGATCATGGCCTTGCCGGCGGCGGCTTCGACCGTGGTGGTGATCACTTTGATGTGCTCGTGTACGTCGAGTGTTGGAGATTCGCCGGTGGTGCCGACCGCTACGAGCCCCTCCACCCCGTTTTCGATCTGCCACTGCACAGCGGCGCGCAGGGCGGAATAGTCCACGCTGCCGTCGGTATTGAACGGTGTGACCAGCGCTGTGAATGTGCCAATAAGCGTCATAAGTTCCTTGAAAATCGGTTACGCGTCAAAGTATGAAGCAAGAGCGCCTTTCAGGTCAACCGCCTTTATTTGCTGAACTGAGTTTTACAGCGACCTCCGGCTGCGCAAGGACGCGCACGGCACCCTGCATAACATCGCGGATAATGGCGCGGGAGGAGATTCAGGATCGATGAAGATCGGATTGGACGAAGCTGCTGATACGATCGGCGCCACTACGATCGGTCGCGAGTTCATCAAGTGTCCCGGTGTGACACTATCGAGAGAATGCAAAGTGTTCTGAA
>JBBRJN010000045.1:0-11316 GCA_038219365.1 Kiritimatiellia bacterium
CCAGCAGGCCCGCGTCCGAAATGGTGTGGTGAGGCGAGCGGAAGGGACGGTGCAGCACCAGCGCCTGATGGCTTTTGAGCGTGCCCGCCACGCTGTGGATGCGCGTGGCTTCAAGCGCCTCTTCCAAAGTTAGCTCCGGCAGGATCGAGGCGATGCGGCGGGCGAGCATCGTTTTTCCGGCGCCGGGCGAGCCGATCATGAGAATGTTGTGGCCGCCGCTGACCGCGACCTCGATGGCACGCTTGGCAGTCTCCTGTCCCTTCACGTCGGCGAAGTCGTCGGTGTGCTGGCGTTCGCGTTCCACGAGGTCGGAGAGGTTGATCTTGAAAGGGTCAAGGTGTAGCTTGCCGGAGAGGAAATCGATGGCCTCGCGCAGATGACGCACGGGGTAGACCTCAATGCCCTCGGCCACCGCAGCCTCCTCGGCGTTGTCGGCGGGCACGAGGATGCCTCGCTTGCCTTGGCGGCGCATTTCAAGGGTGACAGGCAACACACCGCGCACGCGGCGAATCTCGCCGCTAAGCGCGAGTTCGCCGATGAGCGCAAACTGGTCGAGGTGCGGCATCTCGGCTTCGCCCGTGGCGGCGAGCAAACCTGCGGCGATCGGCAGGTCGAAGACCGGACCTTCCTTTTTGATGTCGGCGGGCGCGAGGTTGATGGTGGTGCGTCCGAGCGTGGGCCGGAAGCCGGAGTTGTTCATCGCGGTCCAGACGCGATCTTTGCTTTCACGAACGGCGGCGTCCGGCAAGCCGACGATCACGAACTGCGAGTCGCCGCTCCCGGCGTTGACCTCGATCTCCACGGCATAGGCATTGACCCCGTAGACGGCACCCGAGTAAACACGTGAAAGCATGTATTAACCCCTTTTTCTGTTCTTAAGTTTAGAAAAAAGAGCCCCATCTTGCGAGCCAGCAATTCTAATTTTTTCAAGACCCCACCAATGACCTGTCCCCGCTGCAGCCGTAGCCGGCAAGTACGGGCGGCACGTCTCGGACGCCCGGCGAACGTACGGCGTGCGACAGGCGTGCGCGTGGCGCTCACATGGCGCGACGCCGACGGTCCGGCCCGTCCCCGCCGTAGCCCTAACCGCGAAGCGCAAAGATGGGAGCGGATGGGCAGCCCGCGATTACACGGAGGCGAGCTTACGAGGGCGGCCTCGCGGACGCTTGACGGGTGACGGCGGCGGCGGCAGGGCGGCTCTCTTGGGGCGGCCAAGCGGCTTTTTAGGGCTTGCGGCGGGCACGGGATGAAGGGCCGGTTTAGCTGGCGGTTTGCGCGGTTTCTTTGTCGCCCGAAGCGGTGCTTGCGGGGCCTCCATCTCCACTCCAAAGACGTCTGCGAGGTCGCCCGCGTCAAGGGTTTCGCCCGTGGCAGCGGCCCCGGGCTGGACCGGGGTTTCAGCGGCGCTGGCGATGAGGTCGGCAGAGTCCACGCCTCGTAGCAGGAAGAGGAGTTCGGGCTGGGCATCGAGGCGGCTGCCGATACCGTACATAGCGGCAGCCACATGTTTACACAGGGTGGCCCAATCAGGGCAGGTGCAGGTGAAGGCGATTTCGGCGGGCTTCGGGAAGAGCCCTGCGTCATGGCGCGTCATGACCTCCATGACCTCGCCGGAGATGCGGCCCTGCAGAAGTTCGACCAGCGAACTGATCTTGCCCGCGCAGGCCGTGCGGATGGTAACCCAGTGTTTGGGCGGCACGGGCTTGATACGGATTTCGACCGTGTAGAGGCGAGAGCCCATCACCTGCGCACGCACCAGCCCGGGTGCGATTTGGAGGTCGATGACGCTGCTGCTGCGGACATACGAGCGCCCGCGCGGCAGGCGATTCTCATAGTCGTGATAGGACTCGATATTCTTGCACCAAGCCTTGCCCCAGAAGGTGCTGGCGATGGCTTTTCCCTCTAGGATGACAGGCGAAAGCTTCGCACCCTTCTTTTCGAGGGCCTTGCGTTTTTTCGCGGCGTCGTCGGCGCGCTCACCTTTGGTTTTGCTTTGCGGATACTGGTTGTAGCGGTCGTAGCGGTGACTCATGCGGCTCATCCTTTTTCGTGTTTTTTGAGCGGTTGGACTCCCTCACTCGGTGGCGGCGTGCAGGTCAAGCGCCACGAAGCGCAGCAGGTCCTCGTTTTTCATTTCCGTAAGCAGTGTCTCGCCGCCGCCCTCCAGCAGTTCGTTGGCCAGCGCGGTCTTCTCCTCCAGCATCTCATTGATGCGGTCCTCGACCGTGCCGCGGCAGACGAAGGGGTGGACCAGCACGTTTTTCTTCTGCCCGATGCGAAAGGCGCGGTCCGTGGCTTGGTTTTCGACAGCCGGATTCCACCAGCGGTCGAAGTGGATGACGTGCGAGGCCTGGGTGAGGTTCAGTCCCGTGCCGCCGGCCTTGAGCGACAGCACGAAAAAGGGCGGGCCTTCGGCGCTCTGAAAGGCTTCCACCAGTGCCTTCCGGCGGTTGACGGGCGTGCCGCCATGCAGGATGAGCCCCGGCCTCCGGAAGAGCTGCGCCAGAAAGGCGGCGAGCGGCTCGGTCATCTCGCGGTATTGTGTGAAGACCAACACCTTGTCCTGCCGCTCGACGATCTCCTCGCATAAATCCCGCAGGCGGGCAAACTTGCCGCTGCGCGCTTCGTCAAAGTCGCCATCGCCGAGCGCCTGTGCCGGGTGGTTGCAGATCTGCTTGAAGCGCATGAGCGACGTGAGGATCAGCGCGCGGCGTTTCATGGGATCATCGCCAACGCCCTGTTCGAGGGCCTCCTTGAGCTGGCGCACCTGTCCGGCGTAGAGCGCGGCCTGCGCTTGGGTCAGGCCGCAGTAGGCAGGCACGATTGTCTTATCGGGAAGGTCGGAAATCACGCTGCGATCGGTTTTGAGGCGGCGCAGGATGTAGGGGCGCGTAAGGCGGCGCAAGGGCGCATAGGCGTCCGGCTGCTCTTCCCGTGAGCGGATGAAAGTCTCGAAGCTTTTCATGCCGCCGAGCAGGCCGGGGTTGATAAAGTCGAAAAGCGACCAGAGATCGCCGAGGCGGTTCTCAACCGGGGTGCCCGTGAGGGCGAGGCGAGTGGCGGCCTTGAGCTGCTTGACCGCACGCGTCTGGCGTGTGCCGGGGTTCTTGATGGCCTGGGCCTCGTCGAGAATCACCAGCCGCCAGCCGGCCTCGGCAAGCCAGGGCGTGCGCGCGACCATGCCATAGGTGGTCACCACAAGGTCGGCCTTCGCCAACGCGGTGGCGGAGTCCTTTTCGCAGCGCTTGAGCAGGAGCGCGTCGGCGTATGACGGGTGGATGAGCGTCAGGCGCAGGGAAGGGGCGAAGCGCCGCGCCTCGTCTTTCCAGTTCGCGAGGAGCGAGGCGGGCACGACCAGCAGGGAGGGCGCATGATCGGGGGCCTCGCGTTTGAGCCAGAGCAGGAGGGCGAGCGTCTGGAGCGTTTTTCCGAGGCCCATGTCGTCGGCGAGGCAGCCCCCCAGGCCGAGGCTGGCCATGAAGTGAAGCCAGCGCACGCCGGTCACCTGATACGGGCGCAGGGTCGCTTGCAGGTCAGGGCCACAGGGCAGCTCCCCGCCGGACACCTCTGTCTGGCGCAGGCGGGTGAGGGTTTCGTTGAGCCACTGACCCGCGCGCACGCCGGTCCAAGCGCTGACGCGTTCGGCCTCGCGGACAGCCTCGCCGCCGCCGAGCGACACACCGGAGAGGAGGCGGAGGGCTTCAGAGAAGGAGACCCCGTCATGGGCAACCGTCTTTTCCAGCTTGCGCCAGTGGTTGAGCACCTCGGCCAACTGCTCGCGGTTGATCTCCACCCATTTGCCGCGCAGCGAGACGAGACCGGTTTCGGCGTGAAGCAGCTCTTCGATCTCAGCAGGAGTGAGGGCGTCGTCGCCGAGTGTGACGGAAAGGTTGAAGTCCAGCAGCGCACCCAGGCCGAGGAGCGACGGGCGCTTGTCGCCCAGCTGGACGCTGACGGTCGGGCGCGGAGGCTTACGGGGATTCCACCAGTCAGGTGTACGCACGAGCACGCCGCAGGCTTCGAGTGCGGGCACGTCACGCAGCAGGCGGTAGGCCTCGCGTGCGGTCCAGGCGAGCGGCTGGTAGATGCGTCCGGATTCGTACAGCTCCTTGATGAAGGTGCTGGTTTCGACGGCCCGTTGAAGGGGCGCGAAGAGCCGCAGGAGCGCCTCGCGGTTCTTGGCTCCGGCGTACTCCTGCAAGGCTTGCTTGAGCTGTAGGTGCTGGACGCGCCCGATGTCCGAGAGGCGGCTGGCGTAGGTCACCATGAACGCGAAGGGGCGCTCGGCGTTCTTCTTGTTCTCGGCGAGATGGAAGGTGACGCGGCCCACGGTGCGCCAGGCGGGGTTAAGGGCATGGAGGAAGGCGTCGGCGCCGCCCGGTTCGGTGCCGGCTTTGAGACGCGCCGCGCCGTCCAGTTCTTGCCAGAAGGTGGCGGCACATGCGGCGTCGAAGGTTTCCATGCCGCGGAAGGGCGGCGCGGTCTCCAGCCAGTCCTCAAGCGCGGCGGGTGCGGGCGGCGGCACGGTGGGAAAAAGGGCCCCCTCTTCTTTGGGCGCGTGGCAGAGAGCCGTGAGGTAGAAACGGGCGAAGGCGCGGGCGAAAGCGAGCGACGGGGGCAAGGTCTCGTTATAGGCCGCGACAAGCAAAAAGCCTTCGGCGGCGGAGTCCGCAAAGGCGCACTGCCAGCGAGCCGCCGCCGCCGCGTTCAAAGGCAGGCCGGTCAGATCCGTTTCGGCTAGGAAAAAGCGTCCGCTTGGGGAATAACAAAGTTCGAGATTCATACGTGAAAATACTTTAGTGTAACATGCCGATTCGGCGTGTCCATGCTATAATCGGCGGCATGGAAATGGACTTGTTTGATTTTGCACGGAACAGCTCCGCTCCGCCGGTTCCGTCCGACAGCCACTGGGAAGAGCCGGGCGTGACGGTGTGGGGGCGCATGTGGTTGGCAAACGTGAAACGCATCTGTGCCCGGTTTTCGTCAGAGCTGAAATTCGGGGAGAAACTGTTGCGCGAAGGGCGGTTGAAGAGTTGCCGAGTCCGCCCCCGACATGCGCAGGCGACGTTCGTCAACCGCGAGGGCGGAACCTGTGTTGTGAATATCAACGTCGTCGTCGCGCTGCCGCCTGATAAGTGGTCGGCGATCGAGCAGATTTGCGACCGTTACGGCGGCGAGTTGTTCACCTCGGATGAGATGGATGATGACACGCACGCAGCACTTTTCTCCGCTCCTGCGGGGTTGCTGCCGGAATGGCGGCACCTCGCCTTCTCCTGTTCGCACTGCCATGACCCGTTCTGCGTCTATCGCGCGGCGACGCTGCTGGCGCTGGCGTCCGAGTTTGACCGTGTGCCGCTGCGGCTCTTTGAACTGCGCGGGGCCACGCGCGAGCTGATGTTGACGCGCGCCGCACAGCAGGAGCCTGACGCCTCTTTGGATCTGATATCCGATGAGGCGGTGGCGGATGTCTTTGGAATTGAGCTGGTGCCCGACGAAGCCGACGGGCGAGGCTCAGAATTTCCGTGACCGGACGCCTTTACAGAGCGACTCACTTGTTATACACTATTTGACCCATAGACGATGTGTAAATTGCATGTGATGCGATGCGGCAGGAGGCTTCATGACGGTAAAACCCAAGAATTTAGCGACGATGCTCGCACAGGCGGGCTCACGTTGCGATCCGGCGACCGGGGCGATTTCAGTGCCCATTTATCAGACGGCGTCCTTCGTGCATCCGGCCTTGGGACAGAGCACCGGGTTTGATTATTCGCGGACCTCCAACCCGACCCGGCTCGCGCTGGAGGAGACGCTGGCGGCAGTCGACGGCGGACACCGCGGGTTCGCCTTCGCCTCGGGACTGGCGGCGATCGACACTGTTCTGCGTCTCTTTGCGCCCAACGACCGGTTGGTGGTGACCGAGGATCTCTATGGCGGCACCTTCCGCCTCTTCGAAAAGGTGTTCCGTCCGCTCGGCATTGAGGTGATCTATGTGGACACCTCCGATCTGGACGCGGTGCGCGTTGCCCTTGCGGGAGCGCGTGTGCGCGGCATATTCATCGAATCGCCGACGAACCCCCTGTTAAAAATCGCTGACCTGCGCGCCATCGCGGAATTGGCGCATGCGTGCGGCGTACTCATGATCGTGGACAACACGTTTCTGACGCCCTGCCTGCAACGGCCTCTGGACCAAGGCGCGGACCTCGTTGTGTACAGCGCAACCAAGTACCTCGCGGGCCATAACGACGTGGTTGCCGGTGCGGTCATCACCCGCACGCCCGGGTTGTCAGAGCGGGTCGCTTTCCTGCAGAATGCCGTCGGAGGTATCCTCGGCCCGCAGGACGCCTGGCTGACCTTGCGCGGCTTAAAGACGCTCGCGCTACGGGTCGCCCGGCAACAGGAAAACGCCTGTGCCGTTGCTGAGTGGCTCTGTAGACACCCGCATGTGCGCCGCGTCTACTACCCGGGCCTGCCCGGGCATCCCGGCCGTGATATTCTCCTGCGCGAAAAGAGCGGCTGGGGCGGCATGATCGCGTTTGAAATCGATGATCCCGCCCGCGTGCCGGGAATCTTGTCAGCGGTGCGGGTTTTCCTGTTCGCGGAGAGTCTGGGCGGGGTGGAGTCCTTGATCACGTATCCCTCTGTTCAAACCCATGCGGACATCGACGCCGAAACGCGCCAGCGGTTGGGAATTAACGACCGTCTGTTGCGCCTGTCGGTCGGCATCGAGGATAAGCAGGACCTGATTCGCGACCTGGAGAATGTCTTATGAACGACCGAACACGACTGATTCATTCCGGACGGGACCGCGACCCCTTCACGGGTGCCTCGAGTATCCCGATCTACCAGGTGTCGACCTTCGCGCAGCAGGACCCCGAGCATCTCGGCGCGTACGACTACGCACGCAGCGACAATCCGACGCGCGAGGCGCTGGAGCACACCATCGCCGAACTCGAAGGAGGCGCACGCGGATTGGCCTTTGCGTCAGGTATGGCGGCCACGTCATCATCCTTGCTTCTCTTTCAGCCGGGCGACCATCTGGTGGTGGGCCGTGACATCTACGGCGGAACCTACCGCGCCCTCACCACGATCTACAAGCGCTGGGGACTTGACGTCACGTTTGTCAACAGCACGAATCCGGATGCTGTTCGCAAGGCGATCACGCCAGCCACGCGCGGCCTTTTCGTGGAGAGCCCCGCCAACCCGCTGCTGCAGATCACCGACCTGCGGGCCATGGCCGAAATCGCCCGCGAGCACGACCTCATCGCCATCACCGACAACACCTTCATGACCCCGTACCTGCAGCGCCCGCTCGAACTCGGCTTCGATATCGTGGTTCACAGCGCCACGAAGTTTCTCGGCGGACACAGCGACCTGATCGCCGGTCTGGCCGTGACCCGGGAAGAGTCCTTGGGTCGGCGGCTGAAAGCGATCCAAAACTGTTTCGGCGCTATTCTGGGCCCGCAGGATTCGTGGCTCGTGCTGCGCGGTATCAAAACGCTGGCTGTGCGGCTGGACGCCCAGCAGCGCACGGCGGAACAGGTTGTGCAGTGGTTGCGGCAGCGCCCGGAGATCCGTCGCTTGTTCTACCCCGGCCTCGACGGACATGCGGGCCATGAGATCCACGCACGTCAGGCGCGCGGCGGCGGCGCGGTGGTCTCTTTTGAACTGGCCGACGGGCCCGCGGCGGTGGCGTTTTTGAAGCGTGTGAAGCTCCCGCTGGTAGCGGTCAGCCTCGGCGGAGTGGAGAGTATCCTGTCGTACCCAGCCACCATGTCGCATGCGGCCATGCCGTGCGAGGAGCGGCTGGCGCGGGGCATCACCGACGGCCTCGTGCGCCTCTCGGTCGGGCTCGAGTCCGCCGACGACCTGATTGCGGATATGGAAGCGGCGCTGGAGGGTGTCGCCATCTAACGCGGGCAGAGCCCACAACCCCAGGTATCAGGTTTCAGGTGTCAGGTGTCAGGTTTCAGGTGTCAGGTTTCAGGTGTCCCTGCGGCGTGTGTTGCCGCGTCCGGTAGGGAAGGCTCCACGAGCCGTCCGCCGGTCACCGCTACCAGACACGGCGGGCTTAATCGTAATCTTGATCTTAATTTTAATCCCCTCCACTCCCTCCCCCTTCGCCGCCGCAATCCTGCAAATCCTGTTAATCCTAGCTAAAAACAACCGTCGCTCTTCCCCTTCTGACTCCTGCGCAAACAACTTGCTTCTCAGGGCGACTGGCAGGCCATCCAGGAGACTTTGTTTCTCACTGCGATTCCCGGAATGAGGAAATCCATTCAGTCAGGAATGAGGACTCCAGTCAGCAAGTGCGACAAGGAGTTGAAATGGTGAACTGGACGCACTATGCATGATTGGCTATCGGGATAGGGATGCCCCTTTGAGTTATTAGAAATCACTGTTCAGATCGCACTAGCGGGCTCGCAGGGCGGCGGACCCAGAGCATCGTTGCACTGTGGGAAAGCTCCTGCCGCAGGCGGGCGATGGCGACTTCTTTGGCCTTGGCCTCCACCTCGACGGTCAGATCAAGCGCGCGCCACTCTGTCGGAAAATCCGAAGGCGTGATGAAATCGTGATGCGGGCGGGGGTTCTTGCTCGTGTAGCCGTCCTTAGGGCTTGAGAGGTGAAAGAGCGGTTCGCGGTCCCATGTGGCGAGCGCCTGCGCGGTGACCTCCTCCACCGAGAGCCCGTCCGGCAGACAGCGGTGATGGTGTACGTCGTAGACAAAAGGGATGCCCGTATCGCGGCAGAGCGGGAGCAGGTCGGCGGGCGTGTAGACCCGGTCGTCGTTCTCGAGCGTCAGGCGCGCACGCACCGCTTGAGGCAACGTTTTGACCACAGCGGCCACGCGTGCGAGCGCTTCGGCCTTGTTGCCGTAGGACCCGCCGGCGTGAATGTTGATCACGTCGGCACCGACCCAGGTGGCGACCTCGGCCTGGTACTCCAAGTCAGCGATGGACAGGCGGGTGATCTCCGGTTTTAGGGCGCTCAGCAAGATGAACTGGTCGGGGTGGAAGGTGAGTCGCAAGCCGTGCTGTTTGGCAAAGCTCCCGCAGGCTTTGAAGGCGGCAACAATCCGGGAGGCATGCGGCAGATCATCAATGGCGTAGCCGACGCCACGGTGGGTTTTGACCGGCAAAATCTGACTGTTGATGCGGAAACAGCCGATGTCATGCTGCACGCAATAAGCGAGGGCAAGGCCGAGCGACTCGGCGTTGGCGAGCGCGAGCAGTGCAAGTTTATCCACTTGCTGTTGGCGCGGCAGCCGTTGCAGGGCAGTGACGGTCGTGGTCTTAAACGCGATCGGCGCTTCATGAAATTTACAGCAGAGTCCGAGTCGGATCACAGCGTCTCCTTGTGTTGCGGCGTATGGTACACGGGTTGCGAATGACTGTCCACGGGCTCGGGTTCAGTTCCGTCAAAATTAAATCGAACTCAAAGAGTGTTTTTGCTATTATCAAGCCCGTTTTCAAATCACATTATTGGAGGTCACAGCAATGGCATCGATTAAGGGAACCCAAACAGAAAAGAATGTGTTGACCGCTTTCACAGGTGAGTCGGCTGCACGTAACCGCTATACCTACTGGGCGGGTCAGGCCAAGAAAGAAGGCTTTGTTCAGATCGAGGCCATCTTCGAAGAGACGGCCAACCAGGAGAAGGAACATGCCAAGCGCCTGTTCAAATTTCTGGAGGGCGGCGAGGTGCAGGTTGTGATCGGACTACCTGCGGGCGTGATCGGCAAGACCATGGACAACCTGAACCATGCGGCCGAGGGCGAAGAGTACGAGTGGCAGCACATGTATCCTGACTTCGCCAAGGTGGCGCGCGCAGAAGGTTTTGAGGAGGTCGCGAAAGTGATGGAGTCGATCGCGGTGGCCGAGAAGTTCCACGGCGAGCGCTACCGCACGCTGGCCTCGAATATCGCAAAGGGGCAGGTCTTCAAGCGCGATGATCCCAAGACCGTGTGGCGCTGCCGCAACTGCGGCTACCTGCATGTCGGACCGGAAGCGATGGAGCTTTGCCCGGCTTGCGCCCACCCGAAAGGCCAGTTCGAACTGGCGCCGGGCAACTGGTAACACTAGGAAACAGCGGCAGGCACAAGCCGCTTCCGAGTGGCTGGCCGAGGAGCTGAAGAAACAGGGCAAGTGAAAACGTCCGCTCCGGACGTCAAAACCACAAAATCGAGAAAGGCGGCATAACTGCCGCCTTTCTCTTTCCAGTAACTGCGCATTTGTACAATGTAGGTTGCGCTGAAAAAGTCGGCGGCGTGCGGTTTGACCGCAGCCGCCCTTTTTCATGTCCGTTTTTTCGCTTTTAAGGGCGGCGGCGCCGTCCGCACGAGATGAAGCTCGCCTCTGTCCAGCAGTTCCCATGACACCTCTTCGCCGCCTTCAACCCCCAGCGCCGCCGCGAGCGGCATCGGGATGTAGACGAAGAACCTCACGTTCTGGCCTTTCGTCCTGATCGCCTGTATCCGCAGCGGGTAAGCCGCGACGGGACTTTCCCTCTTTTCCAGCTTTTTCGGCATATCGCCTCCTTTTGGCTTGATAATATAGCCTATAGGCTATATTAAGTCAACCATGAATCCCATTTTCGTGGAAATTGATGACGCCGCGCCCGCCGTGAGGCCGTTCGCGCTCATGCGCGACCGCGTGCTCCCGTCGGTCGGGAGGCGGCGCGAAGAGATCGGCGAGATGTATTCGTCCCTGATGGGCCGCCCCGAGATTGATCCCGCCATCGACTCGACGCACCTGCTACCGCTACGTTGACCGACAGTGTAGCGTGTTTAGGCAGCCGAGAAAACATGAAAAGCCATGAGTTCAATTTCTCACGCTGCGCGTGTTGATTCCGCGCCTTTGATGGAGGCGCGGATATCCAGCGGAAGAATGAGCTGTCGGCTTTGGATATTGCGCCAAACTTGGTGCTACACTCGAAGCCGCCCCCGCGTTCCTCGACAGGACCGATATCGTGATCTACCGCGAGACCTCCGCTTGGGCCGACAACGCGGCGGGCAAGTGGACAGGTGGCGGGGCACTGCCTGTTCTGCGGATAACCCAGTGGGACGAGAAGGGTGTAATTAGTTGCGATACGACAGTCAATCGGCCCCAGAGTGTGGCGGCAATCGAATCGGCTTTGAACACCTGTATTGTTCCGTAGTCTGGCTGCCATATACGGGTGGCCCAACGCGACAAACGCTCCGGTGTCTGCCGCGTCCGATTGTTCCGCCGGCTCATGCAGCGTGAAGTAGGCGGACGCCGACCGTCTATGTTCCATCAAGACGCTTTATACCTCAAAATCACAACAGGGACTGGGGGTTCT
>JBBRJN010000046.1:0-11302 GCA_038219365.1 Kiritimatiellia bacterium
TTGGTCTCGCGCGCCTGACGGTAACACTCCACCACCGCATCCGTCAGATCTCCCGACTCGCGGAACAGCGAGAGCGCGGGGTGACGGAAGGTTCCCGGGTCGATCTTTACCCCCGGTTCGCCGCGCTCCGTGGCGGCCACCACGCAGTCTCCGATCGGCAGCGGCAGCACCGGCACACCCGCCGTGCGCCACGTGTTGTAGAAGCTCTCCTCGGAGCGCGCCCCGTGAATCACCAGCAGACTGCCACCGGCCTTCACAAATTCAGCGAGTTGCGCCGCCTGCGCCTCCGGCAGCGACGGCACATCCGCCAACACCACCACCGCGTAGCCGGTCAGCGAACGCTTGAGCCCCAGACCGCTCGCGGGGGTCAGCTCCGGCTCCATCAAATACCTCGGGCGCTCCGACTCGCGCGCCTTGGTTTCATGTTCTTGAAGACTCTTGGCCGAAGGCATCAGGCCTAAGGCGACATAGCCGCCGGGACGGTCCAGGAGCCGCACCGCACGCCCGTCATCCGCCACCAGCACCTTGAGCGTCCGCATGATCTGAATCACGCGCTTCATACTGTCATCCGAAGCCATCTCGTCGTCCGCGGCCACCTTGGCCTCCACCACCTGCGCACCGGGCGTTTCAAAGCGGTGCAGGAACGAGACCACCCGCTCTGCGCCGGGCTCCATCTGCCCCACGGACCGGTCAACCTTCTCCTTGTCGCCTACCAGCAAGGTCACGTTCGCGGGCGTCACCGCCTCGCGCCCCGTGTTTGCCAGCGTCACATCCACGCGCACGTCGCGGTCCGTGCCGACCACCGGACGGGAAAAAGCCAACTTCTTCAGCGTCAGATTACGGATGCCGCGCGGCAGTTCAAGCGTGCGCACAAAGACGCGCGGCTTGGAAGGCAAACGCGCAAACGCCGCGTTCAGGTAGCTCCAACTCTCTAGGTCACCCGTCTGCCAGCCGATCGCCTGACCGTCGCCGATGAGGATGATTTGCTTGGTGAGATGCGAGCCTTGAACCAGCGAGGCTGCGGCCGCGGCCAGCGCGTCCGGCACCTGCAGCACACCCTGCACAGGAATCGCCTGCTCCAAGGCCGCCAGCACATACTTGCGGTCGGTCACGGGTGTGGGCACCAGCGGGTCAGGGACCGCCCCCGCCACAATCACGCTAAACGCCACCCCGCGCGGGGCCTCATCGATCAGACGCGCCGCCTCTTTCAGCGCCCGGTTGAAGTTGGTCTCGCCATCCACCGTCAGCGTCATGGAAGAAGACCCGTCGATGACCAAAGCGATGTCACGCGCCGTGCCCCCAACGAAGCGGCTGAGGCTCAGCCGTTTCTCAAGCAGGATCGACGCCGCGCTGAGCGCGAGGCAGAGCAGACAAGCCAACCATGCCAGCAGCTGCCACTTACGGTAACGGCCCAGCGCAAAGCTCATGCCAAAGAAAACGATGCCCAGCATCCCCAAGGGCAATACCAGCCACCACGGGAAGGTCGACCCCGCCGGCACAAACGGACGCGCCATGGCCAGCACCGCACAGCCGGCCAGCAGACACCTCGCCGCCAGCAACAGCATCTCTTCCATCAGCAAGCTGCGCCGCCGGCTCATCAGGCTGTCCAACAGGAAGCGCATCGCGCCCCAGTTGACCTCGCGGGCATTGCGTCGGTTGAAAAGGTGGATGATGACCGGGATCGCGATTCCGGCCAGCCCCAGCAGCAAAAATGGATTCAAAAAAAGCATTTACCTTCTCTTCATAAGGTAGGCCGACAACGCCTCATCATACGGCACGCGAGTGTTCATCCGCACATAGTCGATCTTCATGCGGCCGCAGGCGGACTCGATATCATTCAGAAAAGCGTTCATCCGTTCCAAATAGGTCGCGCGGATCGTGCGCGGGTCGATCGGCAACATGTTCGCCATCTGCTCAAGATCCCGGAACTTGGTGAACGAATCGAAGGGGAAGGTCAGCTCTTCGTCAGCAACCACATGAAAAAGCAGAACCTCGTGACGCCGGTAGCGGAAATGATGCAGGGCCTTAATCAGCGCCTCGGGATCGTCATACAGGTCGCTCAGGATCACGACCAGACCGCGCCGTGGGATGCGTTCGGCGATGTCGTGAAAAATGTCGGCTAGCCCGGTCTCACCGCCCGGCTCGGTCTTCTCCAGCACTTCCAGAATGCCCCGCACCTGGCTGGCCCGCGCACGGGCTGGCAGATACGTCCGCAGCTTGGTGTCGAAGGTGACCAGACCCGCCGCGTCCTGCTGGCCGATCAGCAGATAGCCGAGCATCGCCGCGATGTGCTGCGCGTAGGCGAATTTCGTGCTGGGCTTGCCGTTCCGCAACGCAGCCTGGTCGCCCGCATAGGCCATGGAGCCCGAGGCGTCGAGCAACAGCGTCGCCCGCATATTGGTCTCTTCAATGTACTGCTTGATGTAGTAGCGGTCTTTACGCGCCAACACGCGCCAGTCGAGGTTGCGCAGGTCATCGCCCGGCGCATACTGCCGGTGCTCGGAAAACTCGACGGAGAATCCTTTGAAGGGGCTCTTGTGCTTGCCAGAGACAAAACCCTCCATCATCCCGTGCGCGAGAAATTCGCAGCGACCGAGTTTGGCGAGCGCCTCCGGCGGCAGAAACTGCATGTATGAGGGTGCGGACATGGGAAGGGGTCAGGGTTCAGGGTATCAGGTATCAGGTGTCTGGTATCAGGGTTCAGGTGTCAGAAAGAAAAAAGTGGAAGCTGTTCATTCTTGATTCCGCTGGCGGTTGGGCAGTCAACATTCGGCGGTCGGAAAAGACTGAACCCTGAACCCCGAACCCTGACACCAGAGCCGCGGCGACGCGGCTACACATCCAGATTTTCGGAAGGACGCAGACGCTCCAGCAGCATCGAGATGATCTTGTCGCTCTTGATCCCCGCCGCTTCGGCGTTGAAGGTGGTGAGCACACGGTGACGCAGCACCGGATGGGCCACCGCCGCGACATCCGCCGTGGTGGCGTGATAACGTCCGTACAACACCGCACGCGCCTTGGCCGCTGTGATCAGGCTGATGCCCGCGCGCGGCCCCGCGCCCCACGCCACCATCTCGCGCACAAAATCCGGGGCCTCGGGCTGATTCGGACGGGTGGCGCGGGTCAGGTCACGCGCGAAATCGATGACGTGATCAGCCACCGGCACGCGGCGCACCAGCTCCTGCATCTTCACCACCTGCTCGGCGTTCAGCACCTTCTCCACTACGTCATGCTGCGGCCCGGTCACCTGGCGGATCACCACGCTCTCCTCGGCCTTGCTCGGATAATCCACAATGATATTGAAAATAAAACGATCCAACTGCGCCTCGGGCAAAGGATAGGTTCCCTCCTGCTCGATCGGGTTCTGGGTGGCGAGCACGAAGAAAGGCTCGGGCAGACGGTAATTTTCGCCGCTGACCGTCACGCAGTGCTCCTGCATCGCCTCCAGCATCGCGGCCTGCGTCTTGGGCGGCGTACGGTTGATCTCGTCCGCCAGCACCATGTTCGCGAAAACAGGTCCCTTGACGAAGCGGAAGGTACGGCGTCCGGTCGTGTGGTCCTCCTCAAGCACGTCGGTGCCGGTGATATCGCTCGGCATAAGGTCCGGGGTGAACTGGATGCGTTTGAAGCTGAGATCCATCACGCGGCTGACCGTGCTGATGAGCAGGGTCTTGGCAACGCCCGGAACGCCGACCAACAATGCGTGGCCCCGACTGAAAACCGCGATCAGAACTTCGTCGATGACGCTCTGCTGCCCGATGATCACCTGGCCGAGCTGCGTCTTCATACGGCCGCAAAGGCCAAACAACTCCTGAATTAGCGCCGCATCCCCCTGCGTGGGTTCCGGCAAGCGCGCCCCTTGGTCTGCCATTGTTATATCCCCCCCTAAATAATCGCCTCAAATAACGTTGCAATACGTATACCACATGTGCAGACGAGTGACCACCCGGAAATCATTGAAACTGGCAGTGGGGTGCGATTCAGAGTGAAGTAAGGCAAAGAGGGACGGGGGAGTTGAAAGCCCGGCGTGTGTGGCCGCGTCCGGTAGGGACGGCTCCCCGAGCCGTCCGCCGGTCCCGTCTTTCTCTGCGTCCAACACCCGCACCTCGCTCTGACACCCGTTCTTTAGCCGCAAAGAACTCAGAGAATTCAAAGTTGGAGAGAAGCCGTCCTTCCTGCTGCGACGCTCCTTTCACGCGCTACACCCTGCATCTGCTCCTGCATCACCCACCTAACCGCGAACCTTGACAAAATCCGCTGAAAAGTTACCCCTCAACTCCCTCTTCCCTGCAGCCAGAAAGCATTATTGCACCAAAAATACCGAGCCCAACAACAGGAATGTTCATCGCAAGTAAGCATAAAGCCGGCATGTTCAAACGCTTCCCGCGCATACGCCCACAACCCAACCGAATCATGAGATAAAACGATGGAGGGAACAAGATTAAGATTACGGTCAAAATTACAAAAGACACAAAGGCACGCTTATCGTCGTGCCTTTGTGCCTTTGTGATAACGCTTCTTTTTTAGAAGCGGCCCATGGCGCTGAACTTGGCGTAGCGCTGATCGACCAGCTTATCCAGCGGGATTTTCGTGAGCACCGCGAGATTAGCCAGCACCGCTTTTTTCACTGCGGCGACTGCTGCCGCAGGATCGGTGTGTGCGCCGCCCGCAGGCTCGGGCACGATCTCGTCGATAATGCCGAGTCCCTTCAGCGAATCCGCCGTGATCTTAAGCGTCTCGGCCGCGAGCGCCGCCTTGGTGCCGTCACGCCAGAGGATCGAAGCGCATCCCTCGGGCGAAATCACCGAGTAGACCGCGTTCTGCAACATCAAGATACGGTCGCCGACCGCGATGCCCAACGCGCCGCCGCTGCCGCCCTCGCCGCAGACCACCACGACGATGGGCGTCTTGAGCGTGGACATGAACTCCAGGTTGTGCGCGATCGCTTCAGCCTGGCCGCGTGCCTCGGCCTCGCTGCCGGGATACGCTCCCGGCGTGTCCACGAAGGTGACCACGGGCAAGCCATACTTCTCGGCGAGACGCATCAGGCGCATGGCCAGTCCTGAGGGCTACCGCAAGGCCATGCCGAAGTTAGCCTCAATGTTTTCTTCGATGCCGCGGCCCTTACGATGGCCGATGAGCACGACTTTCTGGCTGCCGATGGTGGCGAAACCGCCGATCATCCCGCGGTCGTCACCAAACAGGCGGTCGCCGTGGAGCTCCACGAAATCATCGCACAGCAGACGGATGTAGTCCGCGATGTTCGGACGCTCCGCGTGACGCGCGATCTGCACGATATCCCAGGGGGAGAGTTTCTCTTGTGTTTTCTTAGCCATAGAAAATACCGGTTACACGTTAAAAGTTACAGGTTACTTGTTACACGTTATAGGTTTCAAAACCCGGCATAACGAAGGACTTTCGCAAGAAAAGCCTTCAGCTCTTTGCGCGGAACGATGTGATCCAAAAATCCGTGCGCGAGGGTATACTCGGCGGTCTGGAAATCATCCGGCAGCTTTTGCTTGATGGTCTGCTCGATCACGCGGCGGCCCGCAAAACCGATCAGCGCCTTTGGCTCGGAGATGTTGAGGTCCCCCACCATCGCGTAGCTCGCGGAAACGCCGCCGGTGGTCGGATCCGTCAGAATCGAAATGTACGGCAGCCCGGCCTCTTTCACGCGGGCGATCGCCGCGCAGGTCTTGGCCATCTGCATCAGCGAAACAATGCCCTCATGCATGCGTGCGCCACCCGAGGCCGACACGATGATCAGCGGGCGCTTCAGTTTCACCGCCTTCTCGGCCGCCAACAGGATGCGCTCACCCGTGCCGCTGCCGAGGCTGCCACCCATGAACTTGAAGTCCATCACGCCCAGCACGACGGGAATCGTGTCGACCGCAGCAGTGCCCGTCAGAACCGCCTCGCCTATACCGACCTTGGCGATAGTCGCCTTGGCCTTATCGGCGTACGAGCCGGTCGAGTCCGTAAACTTAAGCGGGTCGTTGAAGCTGACCTCGGGGTTCAGCTCTTTGAAGCTGCCCGCATCGGTCAAGAGCGCCACGCGCTCGCGGCAACCGAGACGGTCGTGATGGTTGCAGCGGGGACAAACCTTATCGGCGGCGCGCCACGCCTCTTTAGCGATGTACGCCTTACACCCCGGGCACACGGCCCAGATCGCTTCCGTCGGCACACGGGCCGGAGCTTCAGTCGGTTTTTCAAACCATGACATAGTCCATTACTCCTTGGTTACTCGTTTCAATCAACACGCCCGCCAGCCAGGGGACGAGCCCTCACGAAAAAATCAACGAACCTTTGCGGCGAAAGCAGGATGACAATATCAGAAATTTTGTCATTTTGACAAGTCTGTCGCCTGACTTTTTTCTTTTCCAGGCGGCCTCAGGCTCTCCAGATAAAATGCCCGCGCCATAGCCCAACCGGCCGTCAACAGGCTGCACAGCAGAATCGGACCGGCTGCACGCGAATACGAGAAAATATCAAACACAAGCAGGTTCCACGCTACCAGCCAAAGGAACCCGGAGCCGATGCAGACTGGCAGCATCACAAACCACCGCGCACGCGTACCGATCAGCACCTTAATCAGCAGCGTCAACACGGCGAGGTACGGCGCGGAGACCCACGAGAGCGTCAGCGCGTACACGGCCAGTGATTTCAACAGCAAAAAGGGGCTGCCCCCGCTGAAAAAATAAGTGAAGAAATAGCAGAACACGAAAGCCTGTGGCACAAGCAGGATAATCAGCAACAGTTCCAAAACAACCATACGCCATGTTTTCATTGCGTCCCCTTCACGGCTCAAGGCGACTTCCTGAGCTGTCATTTAAAACCAAAGACCCCTCGGAAAGCCTCGGCCACCCGGTCCTTCACCTCCGCCATATCCGGGTCCCAGCCAAGCAAG
Source organism: Kiritimatiellia bacterium (assembly GCA_038219365.1). Taxonomy (GTDB): domain Bacteria; phylum Verrucomicrobiota; class Kiritimatiellia; order RFP12; family UBA1067; genus JAHFSX01. The sequence goes on from JBBRJN010000046.1 coordinate 6,908, forward strand.
CGGCTCAAGGAGGTAAGCCCGGCGTTTCTCAGACCACACGCCACGATGCCGCGGTAGTTGTCCATCTGCGTCGTCACATTGAGGGCGAAGCCGTGCATGGTCACCTGATGCGAGACGCGGATGCCCAACGCCGCCAGTTTGTCGTCCCCCACCCACACGCCACGGTTACGCGCGTCGCGCCCGGCCTTGATGCCATAGGTAGCGACCGCCCTGATCAACATCTCCTCCAGCGCGGTCACATACTCGAGAACCCGCAGCCCGGCCTCGCCCAGATGGATGATCGGATAGCCCACAAGCTGGCCCGGGCCGTGATACGTCACATCTCCGCCGCGGGTGGTCACAACCCGTTCAATGCCCGCCTGCCGCAGCGCCTCCTCAGAGTAGAGGACGTTGCCTTCCGATGCCGAACGGCCCAACGTATAGACTGGCCGATGCTCAAGCAACAGCAGCGTGTCATGGATCTCGCCCGCCATGCGCTGCGCATGCAACCGTTCCTGCATCGCAAGAACGTCGCCATAGCCTGCATCCTGGCCCAGATCGTTGACCGTCAGCACCCGCATCGAAGACTCTCCCGAAACACAGAAGCCGGTCATCCTACTCACGTACGATGACCGGTCTTCAAAAAGATTCGCAACAGAAGACGCGTTACGCCATCTTCGAAACGCTCTGCGCCACGCGGGACTTTTTGCGGCTGGCGTTGTTCTTCGCGATCACGCCCTTCTTGGCCGCCTTGTCCAGCGTCGAGGTGTACTCGGAAAACAGCTTGATCGCTTCTTCCTTATTTCCTGCGGTAATCGCCGCAAGCACCTTTTTGCGCATCGTCAGCACGGTGCTTTTCACCGACCGGTTACGAAGGCGGCTCGCCTCAGACTGTTTCGCACGCTTGACTGCACTCGTAATATTCGCCATGAAACGTTGCTCCTTAATCCTCTTCCTTGAAACGCATAAAAGGTGACTATAATACCGAATCTGACAGTCGGGTCAATACGGAAGCGCAAAAATCACGCGCCAATTGCCGCATCGATCGCTTTCACCAGCGCATCGCCCCGCTGCAAGCCCACGAACTGCTGCACAACCTTGCCGTCTTTGAAGATCAGCAGGGCGGGAATGCTCTTCACCGCGAACCGCACCGCCAACTCTTTCGCCACGTCAACGTTGACCTTCGCAATCTTTGCGCGGCCGGCCACCGCTGGCACCACCTGCTGCTCAAGGATCGGAGTCTGCATCTGACACGGCCCACACCACGTCGCCCAGAAATCCACCAGCGTCACCCCGCTTGCGACCGTCGCGTCGAAATCCGCCGTTGTGAGTTCTAATACCTGTCCTGCCATAAAAACCTCCTGTGTAAATTGTTTTATGACTATACTCCGCACCCCGGTCTCAACGCAAGGGGGAATTGTGCGGGAAAATTGTGTGGGTGCGATTTTTTATGTTGAAGGCTAAGCGGCAAGAAAGCGGTTTGAGACTCTTCATTCTGGAGTGCGGTGACAAGCGCAGCGCGGCACCGCTTTTTTTCCGGCCCATGCAAAAGCCGCGTCGCGCGCAGCAATTCTAATTATGGTTAAGAAGCGCCTCACGGCGCCACTACGAACAGGAGAAAGCCAGGCGCTTCCGTTTGTAGAGACTCCCGCCTATGTGCTTTGGAACACGCGCCCATTATCGCTCTCCGTTCCGTCTTGGCATGCCGATTGCGATATAGGTTGGCATACATGAAAATCACTGTCATTGATTTTGAGACTGCCAACCGGAACCGCGCCGTCCCGGATTTCCGGCCCTCGTCCACGCGGGCGAACCACGCGCCGAGTTCCGGGAAGAAGTGGCCCAGCGTGTCCGCCAGCGCGTCCGTCAGGCCGGGCGCGGCCGGGCGGGGCTTTTTCGGCCGCCCGCGGAAGCGCGGCGGCTCTTCACGTGGTTGCGCAGCTCGCCCAGCGACGCCCTCGTCACCGACCGTATCAGCCGCTTCAGCTTCCGGTACTCTCTCGTCCATGCCTCGACGTCCTTCACCCGGTCAAGCGGAACGTACACGGCCTGGGTCTTGCCCTCCACCTTGAAGGTCAGCCGGTGCGCCACATGCTTGAAAGGGGTTGCTCTTCCGCCTCAAGGCGCGACAAATTCATTTTCTGAGAAGCTGCATCGCTATTCAGCAATTCTAATTATGGCATTACACGCACTGAGGGAAGGCCCTCACGGGCTACAAACGGGAAAGACCACGTTTGCAGGTGTTCGTAGTGACGCCGTGAGGCGTTTTCAACCTACTCGTTGTTGTCGTCGCCGCGTTCATCGAGCATGGCTTCACCGATATTCAGGCAGTCCTCTTTGATGCGGCGGTAGACGTTCAACATGTCCATGAGGCAGACGACTTTGATGGGCTCGGCGTTAGGCTTGTGGTCGGTCAGGCGCTGTAGCTGGGCGTCCCGGATATCCTTGATGCGCTGCGAGATTTCCTTTGAGTCGGAGTGCAGGTGCGCCAGCATGTCAGGTGCCGAGGACTTGCCCTTGCGGAAGGCCCCGGTCACGCTGTCGGCGAAGCGTGCGCAGAGATCGTGGAGGGAGAGCATTTCGGCTTTGCCCTCCGCGGAAAGGGACATTCCGTTTTTCCGCATGCGCTGAAACATGCCGAGCAAGGCACGCACCTCGTCGCTGACCGACTCGTACTCATCCGCGGTGCGCAAAAGCATGCGTGCGCGGAAGGCGACGTCGGTCGGCAGGTGGGCCGCCATGATCCTGCCCAGAAAAGTCGAGACTTCGTGCTGAACCCGGTCGAGGCGGTCCTCCGTCTCAATGAGACTCTTTTCGAGGTCCTCGCGCTTCACGCCGGTCAGGAGGGTTCTGAAGTCGGTCAGCATCTGCTGAGCCGCAGAGGCCATCCGCTTGACCTCCTGATGGGCCTGTTCAACCGCGATGGCGGGGGCCAGCAGCTGGGCTTCGAGCATGGTGAGGCGCGGCCGTTCCTCGACGTCGCGGCCTGGCACGAGCCTGCGGACAAACTCCGTGAAATAGCCGAGGAAAGGCAGGAAGATGCAGGTGTTGAGGAGATTGAAGCCGGTGTGCACCACGGCGATCGGGGCGGTGACATAGGGATAGACTGTTCCCGCAGCGTTTGTGACAGGGGTCGTCATGGAGGGAAAAAGGTGGTGCAGGAGCGGCACGAAGACCGGGAGGAACAGAGGGGCGAGCAGCATGACGCCAATACAGTTGAACAAGGTGTGCGCAAGCGCCGCGCGGCGGGCCTCGGTCGGTGCCGCAAGGGCCGCCAGCCAGGCGGTGACGGTGGTGCCGATGTTCATGCCGAACACGAGGGCCGAACCGGTCTCGAAGGTGATCACGCCGTTGTAGGCCAGGCTCAGCGAAATCGCCGCCGCCGCCGCCGAGGACTGGATGATCCCCGTGACAAGGGTTCCGACGAGGATACATTTCACGACGCCCCACCCGTTGTCCGCCTGGAAAATCCGGAACCATTCGATGAAGCCAGGGTCGGTCCGCAGGGGCTTGAGTCCTTCGCTCATGAGCTCCAGACCGAAAAAGATCATGCCGATGCCGAGGCACGCGAGCGCGACATAACGCACCTTTTCCCGTTTGGAAAACAGGAAGAACATGGTCGAGAAGGCGATGATGAACATGCTGTGGTCGCCCAGCGTGGTCGGCAGCAGAGCCACGATCCAGGCGGTGGCGGTTGAGCCGATGTTCGAGCCGACAATCACGTTCACCGCCTGCCGGAGCGTCATCAGCCCGGCGGTCACGAGGCCGACGACCATGACGGTGACGACGGAACTTGACTGGACAATGCCTGTGACGACCGCGCCAGTAGTGATGCCTGCAAAACGGTTGGTCGTGATGGCGGCCACAATCCTGCGGAGACGCTGCCCGGCCACGGCCTGCAGGCCTTCCGAAAGCTGGCTAAGGCCCAACAGGAAGATGCCGAGTCCGCCGGCGGTGTTGATGAGGATGGAGCAGGTTGAGGCCATATTCACCTTCTGTGATTCCTGGGGGCAATGCTGACACCCTGAGGCGGTTCGCCCTTGTCTGAGAACGGCTAAGTTTTTACCTGATTACCATCTGACAGTCAAGGCGTACCGCAATTCTAATTTTGGTCGGAAACGCCTCACGGCGTCACTACGAACACAAGAAAACGTCGTTTTTTACGTTTGTAGCGACGTATACGGATCATGCGCCTAAACGGTTGTTTTTTTACAGCCCTTTTCAAAAAACCGGTTGCTTTGAAAATATGGAAACGGATATACTGCACTACTTTTAATTTTTGGAGTTTTCAGACATGCCGCAGAAGACACTGCCTTTTTCGTTTGCCCAAATCGAACAGATCGAAAAAAACTACCCGACGCCTTTTCATCTTTATGATGAGCGGGGCATTCGCGCGATTGCCCGCCGCCTGAAAGC
>JBBRJN010000047.1:0-11216 GCA_038219365.1 Kiritimatiellia bacterium
GTGATCGGAAGCAACAGGTGCGCTGATTACCTGTCCCTCTGCTGCACCCTCTAATTATGGCTAAGAAGCGCCTCACGGCGCCACTACAAACAGGAGAAATCCCGGCGTTTCCGTTTGTAGCAACCGTGAGGGCCTTTCCACAGTGCGCGTCCTGCCATAATTAGAATTGCTGGCGCCTGCGGTTGACTTGTTGCGAAAATCACTTATTATCTGTCTTCGCACAGTGTGGAGGTCCTGGTTCGAAGTGAGACGGACAGGATCCGTGTCAGGGTGCGGGATAAGGAAACGGAGTTGACATTGAAATCGGGAAAAAACCCTTCGCGCTATATGGTTCTGCTGCTGGCGGTCGCTGGTCTTGGAGGCTTGCTCTACGGAATTGACGTTGGCATCATCGCCGGAGCCCTGCCGTACTTGGAAGCGACTTTCAAAGATGCCGCCACCGGCCAGAGCTTAAGCGCTGGCCAGCTCTCCACGATCGTTGCCGCGGTGCTGTTGGGCAGCGTGTTGTCGACCCTGTTCGCCGGCCTGCTCTCGGACTGGATGGGGCGCAAGCGCATGATGGCGGCCAGCGGCTTGCTGTTCGTGCTCAGCATCCCTCTCATCGCTCTGGCCCAAGGGTTCACGCCGCTGGTGCTCGGGCGCCTGCTGCAGGGCGTCAGCGCCGGCCTCATTGGCGTGGTTGTTCCCCTCTACCTTGCGGAGTGCCTCGGTGCATCGAACCGCGGCAAAGGCACGGGCGTGTTCCAGTGGCTGCTCACGCTCGGCATTGTTGCCGCAGCCTTGATCGGCTATTTCTTCAGCATCCGCGTCGAGGAGGTGCAAGTCCTGAACGACGCCGGCAAGCTCTTTGCTTTTCAGGACGCGGCCTGGCGAGGTATTTTCTGGATGTCGCTGCCGCCGGGAATACTCTTTGTGATCGGCGCCTTTCTGGTTTCGGAGTCGCCCCGCTGGCTGCTCTCCAAGGGACGCGCAGAGGAGGCTCGTGCCGCCTTGCTGCGTTCCCGCACCGTGGAGCAGGCGGGCGTCGAGATGGAGGAAATGACGCGAGCCTTGGATGCGACGAGGCATATCGGTGTCGGAAAGGCCGTGGTGAGGGAGTCCCTGTTCCAGCGTCGCTACGTGATTCCCTTCGTGCTCGCCTGCATCATCCTCGCCTGTAACCAGGCCACCGGCATCAACTCGATCATCGGCTACAACGCGACCATCCTGATTCAGGCCGGCCTCGATGACAAGCAGGCCCACCTCGGCTACCTGATTCTGACCGCCGTGAACTTCCTGATGACCATCGTGGGCATCGCGCTGGTGGACCGCAAAGGGCGGAAGTTCCTGCTGTCGCTGGGCAGCGCAGGCATCATTGTTTCGCTGATCGCCGTCGGCGTGTTGTTCCGCTCCACCGAGCGCCAGCAGGTCGACTGCCGGGCTGCGGTGCAGGCCTTGGTCGTCGATGACGCCTCCAAAGGGCCTAAGTTGGCGCTGTCCTTCGACCAGACGTTGGCAGACCGCCTACTGGCCACCGCTGGCGCGGCGGGGCTGTCCCATGTGGGAAAGCCGGCGACACTGAGCGTGATCTACTCCTGCGGCGACTATGTGGGCGCGAGCAAGGTGCTGCGCTCCGTCGACAAGCTGGCGACCATCGAGATCACCCGGGGCAGCTGCCTGCCGTCGGGTCTCGTCGATTCCTTCTTTAAAAACCCCTTCGCCGACTTGGCCAAGGCAAAGACAGCCCCCCTGATGATCGAGAACGCCCTGATCACGCCCATACCCAGCGTGCAGCACGGGTGGCTGATCGCCGTTTGCATCTTTGTCGGCATTGCCTTTTTCGCGATCGGGCCCGGCGTCTGTGTGTGGTTAGCCCTGTCCGAGCTGATGCCCACGCGCATTCGCTCCAACGGGATGAGTATCGCGCTGCTCCTCAACCAAGCGGTCTCGACGACGATTGCGGCGGTCTTTCTGCCGGTGGTCGGCAAGTACGGCTACGGGACGATGTTCTTCGGGTTCGCCGCCTGCACGGTCGCGTATTTTGTGACCGCCTTCTTCTTCCTGCCGGAGACAAAAGGGAAGACGCTGGAGGAGATCGAGGCGGGGTTTAGTTAAGAGCGGCGCTTGCGAAACCTGCTGAGGGGACCGGCCCGGTCCGTGCCGGTCCATGCCGGTACGGGCGGACGTCCCCGGACGCCCGGCGGACCGCCGGCGAGTGACGGGCGAGCGCCATGCACGCCGGGCGTCCGAGACGTACCGCCCGTACTGGCAGCGCCCGGCCCGGTCTATGCTGTACGGCGGGACGTCCACGCCCTGGAGCGGAGCGGAAGGGCCGGACCGCCGAGGGAGTGACACGCACGCGACATGCGCGCCGTACACACGCCGGGCGTCCGAGACGTACCGCCCGTACTGCGGGGCTACGACAACTTGGGGCGCTCTGTACCTCAGCTTCTTGGCTCCCGCATTAGGGTTGATACGCGCGGGGGAAGGTGCGACAATGCGGGCCATGGTTTTTAGCAGGACAGTGATCGGAGGCAGGGCGCAGCGGCTTTTGTCGAGCGGATGCATGGTGCTCGCGTGGGTCGGTGCGGCGCTTGCGCAGCAGGACGGGCCAAGGCTATCGCGCGCAGGAGCGCCCGTCGCGCCGGTGTATTCGAAAGACGGGTCGGTCGTTGTGTATGCGCCCGCTTCCAAGGCGGGGTATCGTGCGCCGGTGCTGGTGTTCGTTGACCGTGCACGTGAGGATCTTTGGCGGACAACGCGTCTTAAGTTGGGGTCGCAGGCGTGTCCGCTGGAGGTCGCCATCGGCGGAAAGAGCGACGGCGACACGCGCGTGCTGACGGGACGGGTGCGTGACCGTGACGGCGGTGTGCGCGAGCGGATCGAATTGCCTGACCCGGAGGCGGCGGACCTGGCGAAGCTCAAGCGGGCGGTCTGTGCGGCGCTGTTGCGTGCGTGGATGGTTGACGCCGGGGGGACGGACGCGACGATTCGTGAGCTACCTGCCTGGATGATTGACGGCGTGGTGCGGTACATGGACCGCGAGGCGCGGCAGGCGGATGTGGACCGTGCGCTGCTCTTGTGGTCGCATGCCTGCCTTTTGCCCGCAGCTGGGCTTTTCGAGGCCGACAGCCTGGCCGCGACGAGTGAACCTGCTGTGGCGGCTGTGCTGGCGAGTTGGTTTCTGGAGAAGCGGCCCGGCGGCAGCCCGTTTGAGGTGTTGCTGCGCGGGGCCGCAACCGGCACGGCGTGGTGCCCGAAAGTTGTGGGGAAGGTGTTGGCTGGCACGGATGACCTGACGGCGTTCGACGAGGCGGTGGACAAGCTGTTCTTGGCGGAGGGCCGGGTCATCATCAAACCCGGACTGACGACGGAGGGGATCGTGAGGCGCTTCCGCTCCCATCTGTTGCTCTATCCTGCGGATTATGGTAAAACCTTGAATCAAAGCAGGCCGTGGTGCACGTTCCAGGAGGCGGCCGCGCAGGCGGACGATCCAGCGGTCCGGCGCAGTGCGTCCGAGAAGGCTGTGACGTTGCGCATGGCGGCGTTCGGGCGCGATGGCATGCTTCTTGCAGTGTCTGACGCCTATGCCGCGTTTTTGGATGCGGTTGCGCACGGCGTGAAACAAGGTGAACTCTCGCGGCTTTTGATGGAGGCGGAGGGGATGCGCAAGGAACTGGAGCGCAGGACGAAGAAGGGCGCGGTTTTGCAGAGGAGCCTTGAAAAGTGACGCCGCGCGACAAAGTCCGTGCGGCTGGTTTCGGAGATGAAAGCTTCGACATGAAGAAAACGGAATGTGGGCAAAAAACGCTGGTGGGCAAGATCCATCCCGATGTCTTGTCATTCACGGTCGGCAAAGATCCTGTGCTGGACCTCGCCTTGGTGACGTGGGATTGTCTGGGGACAGCGGCGCACGTGACGATGCTTTCCAAAATGCGCGTGAAACCGGCGATTCTGGGGACTGAAGAACGCAACCGCGTGGTCGCGGAGCTGGCGGAGGTGATCCGGGATGCGCAGGCGGGAAATTTTACGATCACGGAGGCGGACCAGGATGTCCACTTGGCGGTGGAACGCCGTTTGACCGAGCGTTTGGGCGAGTTGGGCCGCAAGGTGCATACGGGGCGCAGCCGCAACGACCAGGTGGCTGTCGATATCCGCCTGCATGCGCGTGAGCATCTGCTGGGGCTGACCGACGAGGTGGCGTCATTGGCAGAGGGTCTGGTGGCCTTTGGAAAGCGGCATCAGAAGGTGCCCATGGTGGGCCGCACGCACCTGCAACCCGCGATGCCGAGCTCGGTGGGGCTGTGGGCGACGGCGTATGCGGAAACGCTGCTGGACGATTTGCTGCTGGTGGAGGCCTCCTATACCTATAACGACCGCTGCCCGTTAGGCTCCGCGGCAGGGTATGGCGTGCCGCTTCCGGTGGATCGCGAACTGACGGCGAAGCTCCTCGGTTTTTCCGGTCCGCACCACAACGTGTTTCATGCGAGCAACGTGCGCGGCAAGAACGAGGCGGTGATGTTGGCGGCCTTCGGCCAAATCATGCTAAGCCTCTCGCGCCTGGCCGAAGATCTGATTCTCTTCTCCATGCCGGAGTTCGGCTACTTTGTTTTGCCTCCTGAGCTCTGCACGGGCAGCAGCATCATGCCGCAGAAGTACAACCCCGACGTGCTTGAGCTGATCCGTGCCAAAGCAGCCGTGGTGTTAGGGTATGGGACAGCGGCGAACACGATCCTGAAGGCGATGCCGGGCGGCTACAACCGCGACCTGCAGGAGACCAAGGAGCTGTACATGGAGGGCTTGCGGGTGACGCGGGCCTCCCTGCGGATCATGACGCTGCTGGCGCACGCGCTGGCGGTGCGGCCTGAACGGCTGCGTGCGGGTTTCACGCCCGGCGTGTTCGCGACGGACCGCGCGTTGGAGCTTGTGGCGGCGGGGATGCCGTTCCGTGACGCTTACCAGCATGTGCGCACGCACCTCGAGGAGCTGGAGGCGGCCGATCCGGATCAGGCTTTGGCGATGAAGACGCACCTGGGCGGCACGGCCGGTTTGGATTTCGCGTGGTACCGCATGCGTGTCGGTAACGTCCGGCGGTGGGTGCGGTCGCGTCGCAAGCAGTCGCACGCCGCCTTCAGCAAGTTGCTGGGCGTGGCGTTTCCTTTGGCGTGAATGTTTCAAATGCGGGATGTAGAGGATAAATGATGAAAAGCATGATGAGCAAGAAAATGGTTGCGGGCGCGTTTGCCAGCTTGGGGTTAGTGCTGTGCGCGATCGCGCAGGAGACGGCGGAGGTTGCGGTCGGGGCGGCTCCGGCCGCCGGCGCACATGTCGGCATGTCGTTCAAGCAGGCGTGGGAGTACGGCGGCTGGGTCATGTGGGTGCTCGCCGCTGTCTCTGTTTTTGCGCTGGCAATGGTCTTCTATTTTTTGACCGTGCTGCGGGCCAGCACGGTGGCCCCGCGTGCGTTGCTGATTGACATCCTCGCCCGTGTGCGTGCGAACGACCTGACTGAGGTGCGGAGGCTGTGCGACCGTCATCCTTGCCCGTTGTCGGCGGTGGTTCTGGCGACGTTGGACTGTTTGCGCAACGTGCCGCAGTGCGACGTGTCGCTGCTGCGCGGCGCGACGGAGGCGGAGGGTGCGCGGCAGGCGGACGCGATTCAGGGGCAGACCGAGTTTCTGCTGGACGTGAGCACGATTGCGCCGCTTCTGGGGCTGCTGGGAACGGTGTTGGGCATGATGGCGGCCTTCGGATCTGTGGCGAGCGGCGATGTCGCGTCTGCCAAGCCGGTGGTTCTGGCGGCCGGCGTGTCGAAGGCGATCGTGACGACGGTTTTCGGACTGATCGTCGCGATTCCGAGCATGGCGTTTTACGCGTGGTTCCGGCGGAGCGCGAGCCGGCAGATCTCCAATCTGGAGACGGCCTCGCTGGAGGTGCTGACCGCGATTATCGGGATGGGCTCCAAGGCGGGTTTCATTGACAGGATCGACAAAGCATGAACTTCAGGAAGAATAACCGTAGCGTGCTCCCGACCTTCCAGATGACGTCCATGCTGGACATCGTTTTCCTGATGCTTTTCTTTTTCGTCACAACGGCGGTCTATTCGCAGTGGGAGTATGAGGTCAACATCAGCCTGCCGTCCGCGAAGAGCGGCAAGGTGCCGGACCGTTTGCCGGGCGAGATCATCATCAATATCTCCAAAGACGGACGGGTGTCGGTCAACCAGCAGGACCTGACGATGGAGGCGCTGAGGGGGCGCCTAGAAAGGCTGGCGCGTTACTTTCCGGGGCAACCGGTGGTGCTTCGGGCGGACAAGGAGACGAGGTACGAGGCGCTCATCAAAGTGGTCGACACGTGCCGCCAGGCGGATATCTGGAACTTCTCGATGGCCACGAGCGAAGACAAGAGCAGCGCTGCGGAGACTAAATGAGGATGCGGCTATATGTTTTGTGCGCGGGCGTGCTGTGCGCGGGGCTTGCGGTCATGGCTGACCCCGTGGAACTGCAGGACCGGCTTCAGCTAGCGGATGGCCTTTTCCGGCGCAGCATGTTTGACTTGGCGGCGCGCGAATATGCGGCGCTGGCCGATACGCCCGGGGTCCAGGGGCTCGACAACGTGCTGTTCCGTCTGGGCGAGTGTCAGCGTCGCATGAAGCATCCAGCCGAGGCCGAGGCCGCGTATAAGCGGTTGGTTGAGGCCTGTCCCGCGAGCGCAAACGTGCACCGCGCCAACCTGCAGCGGGCGCTGCTGCTGATGGAAGCGGGCGGGGGCTCGAAGGAGGCGGCTGTGGCCGCGTTTGAGAAGCTGGCCGCGCCGGGGTTGCCGCCTGAGGTCCGTTCGGCCGCGCTCTACCACGGGGGCGAGACGCTTGAAGGGCTCAACCGTCCCTCGGACGCATTGGCGCGTTACGAGCAGGTGGGTAAGGATTTTCCGGACACCGACTACGGCATGTACTCGGGCTTGCGGATCGCGTGGATTCTGACCAAAACCGGCAAGCCCGAGGACCGTCGGCGGGCGATGGGCATCTATCTGGACTTGGCGCACAAGGCCAAGGACGCAAAGGTTGCAGAGGAGGCGCTCTATTTCGCGGCACAGGTGGCGTTGATGGACGCACGCTACGAGGAGAGCGCCAATCTGTTTCAGGCCCTACGGACCAAGTATCCGAACTCGCCGCGTGTGGTCGAAAGCGCGTTGTCGGCTGGCTGGGCTAATTTTTACGCGGGCCGGTTCAAGGAGGCCTCGGATGTTCTGGACCTGATCATCGGGAACAAGCAGCATCCGTTGCGCGAAGAGGTTCTGTACGTCAAGGCCAACTGCCTGCGACAGCTTGAACAGCGGGCCGAGGCGGTGGCCTTGTATGACCAGCAGCTCGCGGCGTTTCCCGACGGACGGCTGTCGGGCCAGGCCTGGTACGAAAAGCTCACGACGCTCTATCGCGACGGCAATTACACGGAGGTGCTGAAGCTCGCCTCGCAGGGACGGCAGTTGCCAGAGGCCTTGGCCGATCACGTGTACTGGATGTGCTCTGAGTCGGCGATCACGGTGAAGCAGCCCGACATCGCCGTGCAAAATTGCCGGATGCTGGTGGACAAGTGCCCCAAGAGCCCGCTTGTGAAGGACGCGCTCTACCGCTTGGGCTGGCTGTTGCAGAAGCAGGAAGCGTGGGAGTCGGCCTCCTCATGGTTCCTGCAGGTGGCTGGACGTTTCCCGGAAGACCCGCTGGCGGCCAAGGCTCTCTATGCTTCGGGTATTTGCCTGGCGCGGCTTGGCCAAGGCGAGACGGCGCTACGCGACTGGACCGCGCTGCTGACCCGGTATCCGAACAGTGAGATGGTGAGCGAAACCCTTTATCAAAAAGCCATGGAGGAGTTGCGCGCGAAGAATCCGCGGGCCGCGGGCGCGACGCTGGACGAACGCATCCGGCGTTTTCCAGACGACGCACGCAAGGCCGAGGTGCTCTACTGGCGCGGTTCGATCTATCGCCAGGTGAATGATCTCGCCGAGGCTGAGAAGCAGTTGCTGGCGTGTTTAGCCGCGACGCCTTCTAAAGAGTTTGAGCGTGAGGCGATGCTGGAACTGGGCATGATCCTGCAGCAGGTCGGGCGCAAGGCCGAGGCTGCGGCGCTCTTTCAGAAGCTGATTGACGCGCCGATCGCCGAGAAACTGGGTGTGGACCGGCTGGCGTGGCTGGCGGAGTTTCAGCTCGAGCAGAAGCAGTTCGACGCCGCGGCGCAGGCCGCCAACGTGATGATCGCGCTCAAGCCCGATAAAGGCTGGCTGCAGACGGCGTGGACCTTGGCGGGTCGCGTCCACCGCGCCAAGGGTGAGCGCGATCCGGCAATCCATGCGTTTACCGAGGCGCTGGGCACGGGGGCCTCGACGGTCTTTGGTGCTGAGGCAGCTCTGCGCTTGGGCGAGTTGCTCACCGATGCCGGACGGTTTGACGAGGCCTATAAACACTTAAACGACGCGGCGACGCGTGCGGCTTCTCCGGACCTGTTGGGGTTGAGGGCCAATGCCTATGCGGGATTGGCGCGCAACGCCGAGCTTAAGGGCGACGCCGAGGGCGCGTTGCGTTATTACATGAGTGTGGGCATCCTGTTCGATGATCCTGTGCTGGTGCCGGAGGCCTTGAACAAGGCGGCCGCCTTGCTCGACAAATTAGGGCGAGCCGAAGAGGCCAAGGCGATGCGCGAGGAGTTGCGTGCCCGGTATCCCGCCTCGCCGCTGGCAGCCCCAAAACAGGCCATGGCGGTGACGCTGGAGAGGACGGTCTGCTCATGATGACGCCTTACGGTTTTGGACAGCATCAAAGACGCGAAGACCATCACTGGCTGCTCGCCGGCGTGGCGGTGTTGCTGTCGGCGGTCATTCACCTGGTCCTCATCTCCTTCTTTGCCGACTGGTCTCTCAACGGGTACTCGCGTCTGGCAGAGAAAGGACGCGACTTTTTCGCCGGTGATCGGGTTCCTCCGATGCGGGTGGAGATGATGCGCGCTGACCCCATGAAGCTGGAGGAGAAGGTTGCCGGCGAACGCGACACGCCCAGCCGGGGCCCGATCGAGGTCGGTGATCGGGTTGAAAAGCTCAGTCAGATTGCGGGGCCCGCACTGACCGCGCCGCCGCCGATTCCGCGCGAGGCGCTTGCGCCCGGCGTGCCAGCATTAAACGATACGGCCGTTAACCAGGTGGACACAACGCCGTGGATGCCACGGCAGGAAATCCAGCAAATTTTTGACCGCACCGTATTGGATGAGGTGGCCGCTTTGCCGCGGCGCGAGATCCCGATGATTGAGCGCGTGCCCAAGGCCCCCGACATCGTGCCGTCGATCGATCTTGCGGGCCGCCGCTTCGGCAAAGACCCTGAGCAGCCGCCACCGCTGAAGGCGGCTGAAGTGTTTGACACCGAGATCAGCAAGGGCACGTTTAAGGTCGCGCCGGCCGGGGCTCCTGGCACGCCGTCGCAGGTTTCTAAAGACGCGACCGAAGCGCGCTTCGGGCTACAGCCGGGGGACAAGAGCGGGCTGCCTGGCGGCTTGGGGGTGCCGGACGGCCGTTCGAAGCAGGACGCGACGCAACTCCCTCAAGAGCAGCAGGAGGCTGTCAAAAAACAGTTGGAAAACGCCAACAAGCAGGTTGCCGAGAGCACGCTCAGCGATGACGAGCGTAAAGCGCGCGACGCGCAGGCGAGGATTGCGACGATGCAGGAGTCGATCGACTATATCCCGATTGACGATCTGCTAGCGGTCGGGCTGGAGACGTATCGCGACCCCGCTGAGCCGGGCCGTGTCTATTTCAGGATCGGCATTCAGCCTCGCGCGGATAAGAACGTGCCGGTGATCGCCAAGGATATTGTGTTTGTTCAGGATGTCTCGGCCTCGATTTCGGAAGAGCGTCTGGTCTTCTGCCGACGGGCGCTTATCTCGGCGCTTGAGACGTTGAATCCGGGTGACCGCTTCAATGTGGTCGCCTTCCGCGACAGCTTCGAAAGCTGTTTTCCGGCATGGACGCCCGTGACGGCCGAGGGCAAACAAAAGGCGGCGACCTTTATTGCGAGCCTGCGCGCCTTTGGCCAGACCGACTTGTTCGGTTCACTGCGCTCGCTGATGAAATTGCCGCGGGACCCCAAGCGTCCGATGATTGCGCTGCTCGTGACGGACGGCAAGCCGACGTTCGGTATGACCGAGAGCGCCAAGATCATCGGGGAGTTCTCCAAGATTAACAATGGCATGATGTCGGTCTACATGTATGGCACGCAGAGCAAGGCGAACGTCTACCTGCTTGATATGCTGACCTATTGTAACCGCGGGTCCTCGACGGTGTTGGCCGGTAACCGCTGGGACATTCCAGCGTCGATGGCGACCGTTTACGAGGGCATTCGCAATCCCGTGATGGGCGATGTCACGGTGATTTTCGACTCCGCCTCCAAGAGCGAGGTCTATCCGAAAAGCACTGCCAACCTCTACAAGGACCGGCAGTTGGAGTTGTCAGGCGTCTGCGCCGACACCACGGACGAACTGGTGTTCCAGGTCCGCGGCCTGGCGGCGGACAAAGGATATGATTCGATTTTCCGGCTGAGTTTGACGCGACACGCCAAGCTGGGCTCGCCGGCGGTAAAGACCCGCTGGGCGAAGCAGAAGATGTTCCATCTGGTCAGTGCTTACTCGCGCGACGCGCAACAGCAGACGTTCGCGGAGATGCTGAAGGTCAACAAGCAGTACAACGTGCCGATCCCGTACGAGGACGAGCTGAAATAACCTGTTTTCACAAGGTCTTCAGCAGGCCGGTTTCCGCTTGGCAGAGCGTCAGGTACATGCCCTCCGCCGTGGTCGCGGAGCGCAAGTCGGAGAGCAGAGCGGTGCCGTGCGCCAGCATGCAGAGCCGCGCCAGCATGTGCAGGTGCAACGTGTCGTCCGTGCAGCAGATCAGAAAGAAAAGGTCGGTCTCTTCACCGTTTTGTGCGCCGAAGAAAATCTGCTGAACCGTCTTGCCGAGCACCACGAACGAATCAGAAGCTTGGTAGGGGTCGTGGTAGCGCGCGTGCAAAAAAGCAACTCCGCCTCCGATGGCCGTGGAGCTGACGCTTTCACGCTCTTCAATCTCGCGATGCAAGACCGCCTCGTCGTAAAGCAGGCCGGTCGAAACCGCGAGTGCGACCATGTCGCGTATCACGCCTGGTTTCGTGCGCGAGCTGAGCTCGGGGTTTATCCACTCCGGGCGGAAAAAACGCTCCACCA
>JBBRJN010000048.1:0-11080 GCA_038219365.1 Kiritimatiellia bacterium
GGCGCGTTTGCGATGTGCTATGGCTCGCCTCCTTCGCAGGTCTCGTTTGCCGCTCACGCACGGGTGAGCTACGGGCTGCACCAGTCGCTAGGGGGTGTCCTGGGAGGCGGCGACGCGCTAGCGAAAGCGCTGACAGAGGCCGCGCTCCGCGAGGGGGTTGACCTCTGCTGTGACTGCGGGTTAGAGGCCTTTGCACATGTCGAAAACGGGAAGCCGCAAGAAGCGGTCTTCTCGAACGGGCACACGGTCGCTTTTGAGCGCTGTCTCCTGACGCTCGACCCGGCGCAGATTCTGGGCCTGCTGGAGGCGGTGCATCCGACGCCCGCGTTCAGGGCGCGTGTCCGCGCCTTCGAACCGACGATCGGTTTTCTGGTCGCGTATGGAGTGGTCAAGGGAGAGGAGCCGCCTTCCGGCTTTGCGCACTCCATCTTATCGGTATTCCCGGACACGGATTTCGACGCCATGATGACCCCCTCGGCAACGGCGGAACGCCCCTTGGTGGTGATCGAAGCCCCGGGGGACAAGGCGTCGGGCAAACCGCCTTCACTTTCAGCCTTGGAGTTGTCCTTCGCGCAGGATGTGGTATCATGGGCCAACACGCGGAGCGGGCGGCGTCCGGAGACCTATCAGGCGTATAAGCGGCAGCGGAGCGAGGCGCTGATGAAGCGGCTGGGGCGTTACGTCGGGTACGCGGACCGCGTGAGCGTGGTGGACACCGCATCCATGCTGACCTTCCGCGACTACCTGCATTCGCCCTGCGGAAGCGCGTATGGCATCATGCAAAAGGTTGGGCAGTTCGGTTTATTCGGGCGGCTGCCGGGACATAACCTTTATGCCGCGGGGCAGAGCGCGCTGTTGCCGGGCGTGCTGGGTGCGATGATGTCGGGGTTTTTTGTTGCCCGCCAAATGGTCGGCAAAGAGGTTTTCGACAGCCGGGTGTCGCAGAAGGGGTTGTGAGCGAATGGTGAAACGGGTTGTCATAACAGGCATGGGGGCGGTTTCTCCGCTCGGTGGAAACGTGCGTGAGCAGGCTGTAGCGCTGGACGAGGGCCGTCATGGGATCCGCAGGATGCCGGAGTGGGCCGCATACAAGGGCTTGCGCAGCCTGCTGGCCGCGCCAGCTGAATTGAGGAACGAGAAAGCCATTCCCCGCCAGAACCGGCGGTCGATGGGGCGTATGAGCATCTTTGCCGCGCAGGCTGCGATGGAGGCCTTGCTGGATGCCCGGTGTGAGCCGGGGACGCTCGGCGGCGGGCGCGTGGGGTGCGTTGCAGGGTCAACCACCGCCAGCACGATCACGCTGAGCACGGTCTTCGAGACGATGCTGCCGGAGCACGACTTCTCTAACCTGCAGGCGATGCAGTTCTTCCAATGCCTCTCGCACACGGTGGCGATGAACGTGGCGCAGTACTTGGGGTTGCAGGGCGTTTTGCTTTCGACCAATGCGGCGTGTGCCTCCAGCTTGCAGGCGATCGGAACCGCGTTCGACCTGATCCGCACGGGGCGTCAGGATGCGGTTTTTTGCGGGGGTGCAGAGGAGCTGCATCCGACGGTGACGGGCTCCTTCGACATGCTGATGGCCGCCTCGACACAATACAATGACCGCCCGGATGAAGCGTCGCGCCCGTTCGATGCGGCCCGCGACGGGCTCGTGTGTGGCGAAGGTGCCGGAATCCTGTTTCTGGAGGAGCGCGAGCGGGCGCTACGGCGCGGGGCAACGGTTTATGCCGAGGTGTTGGGGTTCCACACGTGCAGCGGCGGCTCACACATCAGCGAGTCGCATCGCGACGGAATTGCGGCCTGTATGCGCGTTGCGTTGGAAGACGCGCGGTGTGCGTCTTCGGATATCGGCTATGTGAGCGCCCACGCGACGGCGACCTTGCAGGGCGACGGGGAGGAGGCTGCTGCGATCCGTACGGTTTTGGGCGGCGATGTGCCGGTAAGCAGCCTCAAAGGGAACCTGGGGCACACCCTCGGCGCTTCGGGTGCGATCGAGTTGGTTGCGGTCATCGACGGGTTGCGGCGAGGGCGGCTTTACCCGACGCGGAACTTGGAAACGGTGGCGGAAAATTGCCGGGGCATCCGTCATGTGACTGCCATGGAGGCAACCCCTGCGCAGTGTTTTCTGAAGAACAGCTTCGCCTTTGGCGGCATCAACGCGGCGCTCGTGTGCCGGATATGACCTCGAGGCCCAACAGGCTGCAGACTAAACTTAACAGCCTTTCATTCACGGAGAGCGTATGACGAGAGAAGAGATTGTCACGATTACAAATGAGGTCTTTGCCGAAGCCTTCGAACTCGCCTCTGAGCGACTGGTCCCGGAAGCCAATATCTTTCAGGATTTAGGCTTGGACAGCCTGGACACGGTGGACTTGGTGGTGGCGATCCAGAAACGGTTTTCCGTCCGGATCCGCGATGACGAACGTGTCCGCTCGATTCGGACGCTCGCTGATGTGTATGCCTTCATCGAGAAGATTCAAGCAGAAAAGGCGGTATGAAGCGCGTTGCCGCCATACTCTTTTCCTTTGTTTTCTACCCTTTGCTGATGGTGTATACGGCCGTCATCATCCCGGCGCTTGCCCTGGTGATCGCGCTGGGCGCTCCCTTCGTTCCGCATCGGGAGAGCATGCGGCGCTTCCGGCGCATGATCGCGGTTTACGGTTACGGCGTGATCCGCGTTCTGGCGCGTCCCGGCATCCGCATCCTTTACGAGGCCCCGCCGCGCTCGACGCGGACCGCCAAGATCTTCGTGTCGAACCACGTCGCTTCGTCGGACCCCTTTCTCGTGGCCCTGCTGCAGGAGGCGACGGTGCAGGTCGTCAACAAGTGGCCGTTCAAACTGCCCGTCTGGGGCATTTTCGCGCGGCTGGCCGGTTACTTGAACGTCCGGGCGATGTCGCCGGAGGCGTTTCAAGAGGAGGCAGGGCGGCTGCTCAACGAAGGGATCTCGATTGTGGCGTTCCCCGAGGGCACGCGTTCGGGCGGGCCGCAGGTGGGGCCGTTCCACGGGGTAATGTTCCGGCTGGCCTTAGCAACGCGAGTGCCGCTGGTGCCGATGTGCATCACTGGGAACGGACGTTCCCCGGCGCGAGGCTCGCTGGTACTGGAGCTGGCGACCGTGCGCGTCCGGTGCCTGCCTGAGCTGGCGTGGGAGAGCTTCCGCGACATGACGCCGTTTCACTTGAAAAACCATGTCCGCCAACTGATTCAAGACGAGGTCGACCGTATGAGTTCACAACCATGACGCCGCTGCGCCGAACATTCAAGCTGGCGTTCTGCCCGCCCGAGAAGATTCGGGACGCGCAGGAAAGGCTTTTGGCGAAGCATCTTTGCCAGTGCCAGCGCTCCCCTTTCTACCGGAGCGTGTTGGCGGGCGTGGCCTCGCCTGCCCGCAAGCGGTTTCCGCTTGCGGCCCTGCGCGATTTACCGTTCACAACCAAAGCGGATCTGGAAGCCCGGAACGACGCGTTCCTGTCCGTTCCCACGCCTCTTGTCCGCGACATCGTGCAGTCTTCCGGAACCACCGGTCTGCCGACGCGGATGATGTATACGGCGCGGGATCTGGAGCGGCTCGCGTATAACGAGTCCGTCTGTTTCAAAGGCTGCGGCATGGGACGAGGCGACCGCGTTCTTCTGACCTGCACGCTGGATCGGTGTTTCGTCGCAGGGTACGCCTATTGTCTCGGTGCGCAGGCCGTCGGTGCCGCGAGTGTGCGCAGCGGGCTTAATTCGGTGGAGGGCCATGCAACGGTCATCGCACTGATGCGCCCCACCTTTGTCGTCGGCGTGCCTGGCTTCTTGCGCAAGCTGGGACGCCACCTTCACGCCTCTGGACAGCCTCCGCTTGGGGTCCGCGGCCTGATCTGCATCGGCGAGCCGCTGCGCGATGCGGCCCTGCGTCCGACGGCTCTTGCACGGGAAATGGAGAGCCTTTGGTCAGCCCCGGCGTTCTCGACCTACTCCTCGTCCGAGATTGTCACCTCTTTTTGCGAATGTCCGGCCCGGTGCGGCGGACACGCGTCGCCGGACTTGGGGATTGTGGAGATTGTGGGCGGGGCGGGGCAGGCGTTGCCTCCGGGCGAGGTGGGCGAGATCGTGGTCACGCCGTTGGGGGTCGAGGGCATGCCGCTGGTGCGGTTTCGCACAGGAGACATCGGCTATCTCATCGACGAAGCGTGCGCGTGCGGGCGTCAAACGCCCCGGCTGAGTCCCATTCTCGGACGGTCAGCGCAGATGCTGAAGGTACGAGGGACGACCTTTTATCCGGCGACGGTTTTCGAGGTGCTGAACGGACTTCCTGAAATCAGCGAATACTATCTGGAGGCCGAGAGCGAAGGGCTGTCGGACCGTATCCGCGTGCATGTGGCGCTGAGCCCGGACACTCCGGAGCTGAAGCGGAAGATCAAGGATCTGCTACAGGCGCGGCTACGCGTGTGCCCCGAGGTTTGCACGGAGAGTGAGGAGAGCATCCGGCGGCGCGTGTATGTTTCGCAGTCACGTAAGCCCGTGCGCTTTTTCGATTTGCGAGACCCTGCGGAAGGGCGGATGGGGATAGCGGAGGATGTCGCATGGAAGTGATTCAACTGGCCCGGGGCGCTGATGCGGGAGAGGCGCGTGTCCGTTTCGCGGGCACGGATCGCGTTTTCGCTGGCCATTTTCCGCATTTTCCCGTGCTGCCGGGCGTCGTCCTGATCGATGCGGCAGTGGCGCTTGTGGCGCGCCTCATCAATCAGCCACTCCGGCTGGAAAGCCTTGCGAGCGTGAAGTTTTGTAGCGCCGTATTCCCGGATGAAGAGATCGGGTTCACGTTCAAGGTGGTTCCCGCAGCCGGCGATCCGGGGCGGTTCAAGGTGAGCGGGCGCTGGGTCCGTGATGCCGAAAAGCTCTCCGAGATGGTCTTTACGGCGGCGCCTGCGAAAACGGAAGAGGACAGGTCATGAGCCGTCGGCGCGTGAAACACCTGATGTTTGCCGAAGCGGCGGGGTATCCGACGCTCCACGCCTCGGTGACTCATCGGGTCGGCTTCTCAGAGGTCGACCCCATGGGCATTGTCTGGTTCGGCAGGTACGCGGTGTTTTTCGAGGAGGCCTCTGCGCGTCTTCGCGACGCCTGCGGTTTGTCCCACGCGGCTTTCTTTGAGGCTGGCATCCAGCCGCCGGTGGTCTCATACGAGGTGGAATATCTGCGCCCGTCCCGGCTGGACGAGCCGCTCACGGTCACCGCGCGCCTGCACGGCACCGAGGCGGCCCGGCTGAACATGTCTTACCAGGTGCATGGGCCGGACGGCACGCTGCGCGTCGCCGCGCGGACGGTTCAGGTATTCATGGACGTGAAGAACCTGACCGTTTGTTTTGTGGCTCCCTTGATTTGGACGGACTGTCTGGCGCGTTGGCACCGGGGGGAGTTCGTATGCCTGCAAGGCTGAATGAGGTTGTGCTTGTGGATCAAGGGCTGATCTCCGCGTATGGCGTGGGGGTCGCGCGTTGTGCGGATGGGCTTCTGACTGGGTGCCGGGCGTTTCGGCCTGCGGGAGACGGCTGCTTTCCGCCGGCATTGGCGAATCTTCCGGTGGGCGCAATCCCTGCCGCCGGCGCGGAAGCGGAACCGCCGGCGCGGCTTTTGGCGCTGATTCGCGAGCTGTTCATCTACGCGAGGCCGCTTCCGGCGGATGCCGCGTTGTACGTGGCGACCACGGTGGGAGAGATCGCAGGCCTGGAGGCGGAGGTCTTTTCGGGAGGGGCCCCGTCTGATGAGAACCGGCTCGCGCTGCTGCCGCAGCGTGTGGCGGCCTCGCTCGGACTCTCCGGCGGACCCGTGCAGGTGGTCTCGTCTGCGTGCGCGTCCTCGACTGCGGCGCTCGCGCTGGCGGCTTCCGAGATCCGCCGAGGCGAAACCACCTGCGCGCTGGTCGTGGGGTGCGACCTCGTTTCAGAGTTTGTGCTTTCCGGGTTCGCCGCGCTGATGGCGATCGACCCCGACGGGGCGAAGCCGTTCGACGCCGACCGCCGCGGGGTGACCCTGGGCTCCGCAGCGGCGTTCGCAGTGCTGATGAGCCGAGAGAGGGCCGAGCGCGAGCACTGCCCGTGTCTGGGCACCGTCGGCGGCTGGGGAATGACGTGCGACGCGAACCACCTGACGGGGCCTTCGCGCGACGGCGCGCCCTTGGCGGAGGCGGCCCTGGCCGCATTGGCGATGGCTGGGTGTCCGCCGGCGGGCGTTTCCGCGATTTGCGCGCACGGAACCGGGACGGTGTACAATGACCAGATGGAGCTGCTGGCGCTCCGCCGGGTTTTCGGCGAGCGGCCACTACCGACGTTCTCCGTGAAGGGCGGCATGGGGCATACGCTGGGCGCGGCCGGACTGGCGGAGACGCTGCTCGCGCTTGAGTTTTTGCGACGGGGGGTTGTGCCGCCGACAGTAGGACTGCGGCGCGCTTCGCAGGAGGCGCAAGGGTGGATAACGGAGGGTGCGAATCCGATCTCGCCTTCGGGCGCGGTGCTGACCACGAACTCTGGTTTCGGCGGCGTCAACGCGGCGCTGGTGCTCTCGCTGGCCCCGTTCCCTCAGGCGGGGAGCGCACGGGCGGACAACGTGGAGCCGCGTGTGGCTGGCCAAGGGGCCGTCTCTGCCTCGGCGGGCGAGCCGCCTGCGAACGGGGTTTTCACGTTACCGCGTAATTTCGGGCGTTTCAGCGCCGAGGCACGGCTGGCTTTTTCTGCCGTGGCGCAGGCGCTGGGCGAGGCGGGAATAACTCCGGACGGAAACGGGGTTTTGCGGTATCGAGACGGGGCAGAGCGTGTCCGCGTCGGCGTCGTCGTTTTTGATCGCGACGGGAGCGACGCGGCCAACCGTACGTATTTCTCGGACTATGTGAGAGCGGGGCGCGTGCTGGGACGGGGGCAGCTTTTTGTTTACACCCTGCCGACGTCCGTGGCAGCCGAGTGCGCCATCGCCTGTCGGCTGACGGGACCGCTGCTGTATGTGGCGGAGCCGGACGGCGGGAGCGGGGGGGCGTGGCGGGCCGCGCGCGGGTTGTTGGCGGACTCGCTGGCGGATAGGGTTGTGCTGCTTTCCGTGACTCCCGAGGCGGCCCAGGTGATCGTCGTTATGCCGGACGGACAGGCGCCTTCCGGTTTTGTTCAACCGGCACAGACTTACGAAAAGGTAACCGAATGAATCTGAAACTTATTTATCCCCGCTGGCCGAAACTGCGGCATCAGACAGAATTTCATCTTCCCCCGCACGGGCCGGTCTGCTTTGCGGCGACGCTGCCGCCGGACGTGCGCGTGACGTTTGTGGACGAGAACGTCGATCCTCTGTCGCTCGACGACTCGCCGGACCTGGTCGCGCTCTCGGTGATGTTGACCTGCCAGATGCCGCGGGCGTGGGAGATCGCGGATGCCTATCGCGCACGGGGCATCCCGGTGCTGTTCGGCGGCATCGCGACGATGTTGCACGCCGAGGAGACGAAAGCGCATGCGGACTCGATCTTTCTGGGCGAGGCGGAAGGCCGCATGGAGGCGCTCATCGCGGACTTCAAGGCTGAGCGCCTTAAACCGCTCTACGACTACCTCGGCAACCCGCCCGACATCCGTCTCGTCGGGCCGGCGCGGCGCGACATCCTGAATCGGCCGCGCTACAATTTCAGAGGGGTGCAGATGGTAGATCTGATCCACGCCTCGCGCGGGTGCCGGTTCAACTGTTTCCCGTGCTGCACGCCGTACTTGGGGGGGCGGGTCTTCCGTCCCCGCCCGATCGACGCCGTGGTCGCGGAAATGGCAGGCATCCCGAACAACCGCTTCTTCATCGTAGACAACTCGCTCGCTCAGGACGGCCAGTGGGAGAAGGAGCTTTTTCGGGCGATCACGCCGCTGAAGAAAAAGTGGGTCTCGCACCCGATTTTCGACGACGACGAGGTGCTGAAGCTAGCGGCCGAGGCCGGCTGCTGGTACGTTTATCAGGCGGTTGCGGGCGTGACGCAAGGAATCAGGCGTCGCATCAACCGGCTGCACGAATATGGCATCGGGGTCGAGGGAACGATTCTGCTGGGGCTGGATGACCAGACCGAAGACGACGTCAAGCGCCTAGTCGATTTTCTTTTGGAGCTCAAGCTCGACATGGCGGAGTTCACGGTTCTGGTTCCGTTCCCGCACACGCCGGTCCGTGCGCAGTTGGACCGCGAGGGCCGCGTGCTCCATAATGACTGGCTCCGTTACACAGGGTCGGAGGTGGTCTACCGCCCGGCCAAGATGACGCCAGACGCCTTGGAGCGGATGTACCATTACGCGTGGGACGCTTTTTACCGGGACGCCGATGCGGCCACGCGCATGGCCCGCCTGTTCATGAACGTGATCCACAAGGAGCTTAAGGACGGCACGTACCCGGACATCGGGCATCGCCGGGAACGGACCCGCTGGGGAAAGGGGCCGGCCACGCGATGAAAATTCTGCTGCTCTCCTGTAACCCGGCGGAGGCACCGTATCCGGTTTATCCGTTGGGGATGTCAGTGGTCGCGGCCGCTCTGATGAAGGCAGGGCATACGGTTCGGCAATTCGACATGCTGGCCAACGGGTTCTCTGCGGACAAGCTGCGTGCGACCGTTACGGAAGAGAAGCCTGAACTGGTCGGCATCTCGTTTCGGAATCTGGATAACGTGAACGCGTGTAACGAGGCATTGTATATCGACCAGCTGACAACGCTGGTTGCGGCGGTGCGCGCGTGCTGCGCGGCTCCGATCATGCTTGGAGGGCCAGGGCTTTCCGTGATGCCGGCGCGCGTGCTCGAGGCGGCTGGCGCGGATTATGGCATCGTCGGCGAGGGCGAGCGGCTGGCCGTTGAATTGGCGGAGGCTCTCGCACGCGGTGAAAGGCCCTCGCAGCTGATTTTCAGCGCGGACTCCGCATTGGATGCGGCGGGAATGGTGTCGGCCGCCTACGATGACGAGATCCTGTCCTTCTACCAGCAAGCCGGGGGCATCACGCCTTTGCAGACGAAGCGCGGGTGCCCGTACGGCTGTGCCTACTGCACCTATCCGCTATTGGAGGGCTGCCTCATCCGCCCCCGAGACTGCGACGCGGTTGTCGATGATATCCAGATGCTGCAAGCCAAAGGGGCCCGCCAGATCTTTTTTACAGACTCGATTTTCAACGATCAGGACGGGCGCTACCGGGAACTGGTCGCCACGATGCGGCGGCGGCAGGTCCGCATTCCGTGGACGGGCTTCTTCCGCCCCGAAGTGATCGACGACGACCTGATCGAGGCGATGAAAGAAACCGGGCTGAACGCGGTCGAACTGGGTTCGGACGCGACGTCGGACGCAACGCTGAGAGGGATGGGAAAAGCGTTCCTGTTCAAAGACATCGAGGACTCCCACGCCTGTTTCACGGGCGCGGGGCTGACGGTCTCGCACTACTTTATGATGGGCGGGCCCGACGAGACAGAGGCGACAGTCGAGGAAGGGATCGAGAACATCCTGCGGTTGCAGGGTGCCGCTTCGTTTGTCTTCCTCGGCATCCGCATTCTGCCCGGCACACCGTTGGCCGCACGGGCGTTGCGCGAAGAGATTATCGCCGAGGACTCGGACCTGTTGCATCCGGTTTATTATTTTTCTCCGGCAATCGAGCGCGCATGGCTGCACGAGCGGCTGAGCGTCGCGTTCAAAAAACACCGGCATGTCGTCTATCCTCCAGACGCGCTCGACAGCGGGCTGGCGTTCCTCCACCGTTTGGGCTATTCGGGGATGGCGATCAATCTCCTGCTGAAAAAAACCGGGAAAGGCGCGGAGGCCCCGACCGTTTAAGCCACATGTCCGCTGAACTCCATAGCGTCAGGCCCTTGTGCGTGATCCCCGTGTTCAACAACGCGGCGACGCTGGTGCCGCTGGTGCGGCAGTGCCGCCAACGGGTCGCGGACGTGTTGGTAGTGGACGACGGAAGCACGGACGCGGACCTCGCCGCTTTGCTGGCGGGCGATGCGGTCACGGTGGTCCGGCACGCAAAAAACCGCGGCAAGGGCGCGGCGTTGCTCACGGCGCTGTCGTTCGCCCGCGCGCAGGGTTTTTCGCACCTCGTGGCGCTGGATGCGGACGGGCAGCATGCGCCGTCTGATCTGCCTCTGTTCTTGGAAGCGATCGGCCGGACACCCGAGGCGCTGGTCGTGGGTGTCCGCGACTTTTCGGTTCCGAATGTTCCGAAGTCCAGCCAGTTCGGGCGGGCGTTCTCCAACTTCTGGATCGCCATCGAGACCGGCGTCATGTGTGCGGACACGCAGTGCGGCTATCGGGCCTATCCGGTCGAGCTGGTGTCGCAGCTTCCTCTGTCCGCACGGCACTTCGATTTTGAGATCGAGGTTCTGGCGCGCGCCTTCTGGGCCGGGCTTCCTCTGGTCGAAGTGCCTGTCGCCACTTGGTATGCGCCACCCGGAGAGCGCGTCACGCATTTCCGTAAAGGGCGCGACAACCTGCGCATCACGCATGCGCATGTCAAACTGGTGCTGCGACGCCTCTGGCCTTTCCCTACCCGCCGGCTGCTGCCGAAGGTGAAGGCGTGCGGGCTGCGGCAGCTGTTGCATCCGGCGGCGTTCGTCAAGCGGCTGCTGCACGAGAACGCGACGCCCGTGGGGCTAGGCGTCTCAGCCGGCGTGGGCACCTTGCTAGCCGTTCTGCCGATACCGGGTCTGCATTCGCTCGCGATCTTCTATGTGACGACGCGGCTCAGCCTCAACCGGGTCATGGCGCTTGCCATCCAAAACTTGTTCGCCCCGCCGCTGACGCCCCTGCTTTGCATGGGCGTGGGACACCTGCTGCTGCACGGCGCTTGGATACCGCGCTTCCCTCGGACCACGGGGGAGATGCTTGCGCGCTTCGCCGAGTGGGCCGTGGGGTCGCTCGTGGTCGCACCGCTTTTCGCGGCCGTGTCCGGGGTGCTGGTGTTTAAGGCGGCCACCCTGCTTCAGCCGCGTCAGCCGTTGGCGGGCGCGTCGCCTGCGGCCGGGGTGCGGCGCGGCAACGCGCTGGGCTTCTGGTTCTTCCGCATGGCCTTGAGGCTGACGGGCCTGCGCGGGGCTTATGGACTGCTCTACT
>JBBRJN010000049.1:0-10968 GCA_038219365.1 Kiritimatiellia bacterium
ACCAAATCGAACCCGCCAGAGAGCCCTGCCACCGTGGGGTTCACCGTCGCACCGTTCAGACGCGCCTCGCCCATGCGCAACTGCGCAGCCGCATTCGCATCCAACACAGGCCGCGTAGCGTCGGTGCTCACGGTTCTCCTGAAATGGCGAATCCCTTTATTACCAAGCAGCACGTTGCCGCCCGCTTGGCTGCCGATCACCAAAAACGCATCGAACACATTGCTGCACGCCTGGCTCCACTCCAGAAAACATTGTTGCGGCGTTAACGGATTGCCGGTTTTCAGCTCACGGAAGTCGATCACCGGCAGGCCATTCAACACGTTGTTTGTCAGGATCGGATACGTGCGGTCCGTACTGCGTATTTTGGCATAAACAGGTCCGCTCCGGCAGTCATTCCAGCGAGCTACAAAATTCGTGCCGTTGATCGTATTGCATTCAACCGTATTTGTCAGTGAGGCGTCCACATGCAGGAAAGCGCCAGCCGGAATACGGTCCCCCGGTTCTCCCGCGTTCAGAACCAGGGTGCCCGCCTGCACGTCAAGCCGGCTCCCGGCGATGTCCAAGCTGCGCAGCACCAGCGACCCCTCGCCGGTCTTCACCACGTCACCGCTGCCGGTATACCTGCCGATCGCCAAGAAATCATTCGTCGCCGTTGCCCCCAGTTCACCCCCGCCGTCGGCCGCTATCGCGGCGATGCCCGACAGCGCGGTCGAACGCGACACGCCGCGACCGAACCACTTGCGCATCAGGTACTCCGCAGTGTTCAGCCGATCCGCCTCGCTTAACACGCGGTTGTAAAGAATCATTTCGCAGATGCGCTGGCTGCCATTGCCGTTGACCTCGTTGCGGTCACCCGCAAAGGCCGAGGCCCGTACCGGCCCGGTGGGATACGCCTCGACCAGTTGGAAGAATCCGTTATAGCCTGTTGCCGCAGGGTTGACTGAATATCCGTTGAGGTAAAAAGGCCCGTTCAGCAAGGCTGCCGCCGCGCCCGTGCCGGAAGCGTTGAAGATCGTCCGTGCCGAATCACTCCACGCGTTACGGAAGAAGTCCGTCGTGTTCTGCGCCGCCGACGAGCCCAGCAGGATGCCTCCGCCCTCCTGTGAGCCCACCACCATGAAGACCGCCCGGATGTCATTCATCGGCTGATTCCAAAAGAGTGCTTCGCTCGCGGATGGCACGACGCTAAGCACTCTCGTGAAAGACAC
Source organism: Kiritimatiellia bacterium (assembly GCA_038219365.1). Taxonomy (GTDB): domain Bacteria; phylum Verrucomicrobiota; class Kiritimatiellia; order RFP12; family UBA1067; genus JAHFSX01. The sequence goes on from JBBRJN010000049.1 coordinate 1,209, forward strand.
GGAAGGCAAGCCATTCACGTCGTTCAGACGCAGTTTTGGACGCAGCGCGATGTTGGTGGCAAAATTGTATCCGCTCCCGCGTACATCGTTCCAGCGCGTCACGAAGTTCGTGCCGTTCTCGACCACGATGCCCGTCGCACCCGCATTGGTCAGCGCGCAGGCGTCCACCCAGAACGATGGGTCGGCCGCCATCGCAGGTTGCGACGGCTCAAGCGTCCCGCCCACGCCCGACGCGGCGAAGCCGCCGTTATTGACGATATGCACCGTGCCCGACTGCGTGAAGCCGCCGGTCACCAGCACCTGTCCGGGGCCTTCAAGCCAGACCTCGCCTTTCAACGTCAGGTTGCTGACGGCGAGCGCCCCGGCCTGCGGCAGCGTCAGACGCGTGTCGTTCTTGAGCGTCAGTCCGGCCACCTGATGCGCCAGCGCCGAGCCGAACCATTTGGTCATCAGGTAGGCGTCAATTGACACTTGTTCAGTCGGGCTCAGTTTGCGGTCGAAGAGGATTACCTCCGCGATCTGCTGCCCGCCGGAACGGTACCCGCGGTCGTCGCCCAATGACCCGACCGTCGTTATTCCTGTTTCGACCACGCTCACAACGTGAAACTCGTTCGTCGGCAACGCCGTGGCAACGCCGTTCACTTTGATACCGTCCAGATCCGTTATACCGTCTCGGATGGCGGCGGCCGTGTTCGCACTCCAGACGGCGTTTCCCGTATTGGCCGAACGCGAGTATGCACACGAACTGCTGGCCGCGAGCACCTCACCGAACATCACCGCATCGGAGGATCTTCCGTAATACACGATGAAAGCGCTCAAAACATTTGTCATGCGCTGCTCCAAGAAGAGCGCAGCGCCCGCAGAAGACAGTGCATACGCTCCGAAATCAATCACAGGCAACCCGTTCAGCGCGTTCGTCACACGGACCGGCTGCCTAGCTTTAACATAGTTGGTTACCCCATTCGCCTTGCCGTCCGCGTCCGCCCACCGGCTAACCCGGCCATCCATGTCCAGTGTCAGCGTATCCGCGCGGCTCGCGTCCAAATGCAGCGAGGCCTCGGCCAGCAACGGGCCTGATAGCGGACGCGGCAGCTCGAGCGTGCCGCCCTCGACGATAAACGAGAGCGTCGAGCCGCCGCCCAGTCCCGCCGTAAGCCGGCCTGCGCCGGCCTTGGTGAGCGTGTTGGTAACCCCGCCCAACGACGGCACCGAAGCGGTCGCGTCCGCTTCCGGCACGTTGATCGTCGAAGCGGTGACCACCGTCACATTTGAAAGCACAGGCTGCATGGCCCCATTTTTGAGCAGCTCAAGCCAGGCGTTATCCAGGCTGTAGTTGCCGCCATACGCCCGCGTGTTGCGGAACGCCAGTACGCCGGAGGTCGTTTGTCCTCCCGAGACACGCTGCAGCACATTCGCTGTGCCTTTCAGTTCGCCCACGTCGACGCGCAGGACTTTCGCGTTGTTTTTGTTAATGACGAGTTGGAGCTGGTTATTAACGCGGCAATCCACCGAGCGGATGCTCTGGTAGCATTCCGACGCGACCGGGCTGAATGCCAGCGCGGCCGGGTTTGTCGTCGCAACTGGTGCCTCGCTCAAAAGCAGGTTGGTCACATTGATGATACGCTTTACAAAGGTTCCCGCAGGTAGCCCCGGCCCCGAGACCGGCGTTCCCGACACGAGCGAGCCGCCTTGCGTTCCGGATACATGCGCCACAACTTTCTGCCCCTCGACCAGCGACCAGTTGGAGGTGACCGTCGCCGTCGTGGCCGGCCGTCCGTAAAAGGTGAGCGACCCACCGCTCAAGACAAAATCGTTCGTCGAGGCAAAGTCCCGCAGAATGGGATCGGCCGTGTTGGCCAATCCATTGAACTGTGTGATCCAATACCCCACTTCCACGGTCGTCAGGCCTGTGTACGAGTTGTCAGCATAGAAGTGGATGCCATAGCTCGCGGAACACGTGACTCCGTTCGTGCCTTGAATCTCAGAATAAATCTGCGGATAGTCGGACGCGCTGTCGATCCTCGGGTTGGCCCCTTCCATGCGCATCGGCCCGCCCGACACGAAAAGAAACGCGCCGTCCCACGGAGCAACCGCGCCGCCAAAGTTCTTGAACCAGAACCGGCCGAGCGTCACGCCCTCAGGCGGGATTTCGACAGCTCGGTAGACTTTGTTCGGGTACACATTGGTAAAAGCAGCCAAACTCCCCGTCCCGTCCGCGACCGAGCTACCCACCCAATTCGCCGTGTCGCTCCAGGCCGCGGGCATGACCAGATTCGTATTGTCCGTGCGGGCCCAGGTGCCATCGGCCGCATTCAGAGCAAGCGTCACCCCCAGAACCATCACGGCTGCCGCTTTAAGAATTCCCTGCATTCTCATCATTTATTTCCTTTGCTTACTTCTTGCAACATTAAACAAACTGAAACCTGATATCAAGCGGAATCGGGTAATCGGTGAGCGACCGGTGAGCGACGGGCACGTTTTCTTCGGGTTGAAGCCTGATGGCCGTTTCCTGAGTGATGAGAGGCGCGTCCCCTTGTGGGTGCCGATTTTGGCGCCGGCGGTTCGCAAGACGATGGATAAAAAGGTGCGTTATGCTTTTTTTGGCATCGGTGTACTGTTGCGCAAAAAAACCATTAACGTTGCGCAAGTGTCATCTTGATAAACCGGTGGCGGTAGCGTATCGTGAAACACGGTCAATGGTTGAAAGACATGCGCAACAGTATGAACTTCAAAGGGGAAATGGCGAGATGATGAAGAAACCAGGTTATTCCCGCCGGACGTTTTTGCAGGGCACGGCGTTGGCGGCAGGTGCGGCTGCGTTAGACGGATGTACGTCGACGCGGGCTGGAATGAGTTTCCGTAAGCCGGGCGAGATGCTCAAACTCGGCGTTATCGGAGCGGGTGGACAGGGTGTTCGCGACTGGTCCGAAATGGTCGACTGCGGCAACGTGCGCGTCGTGGCGATGTGTGACACCGATTCAACCATGCTGGACAACGCCAAGAAGTGGCACCTCGACAAGGGGGTGAAGGCGGATTTTAACACATACGCTGACTACCGCAAGATGCTGGAAACGGAAAAGGCGTTGGATGCCGTGCTGGTCGCAACGCCGGATCATACGCACGCCCCGGCCGCGATCCACGCGATGAAGCGGGGCTGCCACGTGTACGTCGAGAAGCCTCTGGTGCGAACGATTTGGGAAGCGCGCTATTTCAAGGACGTTGCCAAGGCGTGTGGCGTGGTGACCCAGATGGGCAACCACGGCAGCGCCCGTGACGGTACGCGACGTGGCATTGAGATTCTGCGGTCGGGCATTCTGGGCAACGTCACAGAAGTGCACGTCTGGACCAACCGGCCCGAAATTTCGCCGGGAAACACGTGGGGTTGGAAACAGCCGCTGAAGCGCCCCGAGGGCGCAGACCCGATCCCGCCGGAAATGAGCTGGGACTTTTGGCTAGGCACCTCGCCGGCCCGCCCCTTCCGCAAGGGGGTCTACCACCGCATCATGTGGCGCGCGTTCTACGACTTCGGCACGGGGGCGTTTGGCGACATGGCCTGCCATACCATGAACCTCGCCTTCCGCGGGTTGGATTTAGGCGAGGTTGTGGCGGGCGAAGCCGTGGAGATCTCGGAACGCTACGACGACACCTATCCGCAATACAGCAAGGTGCGGCTCACCTACGCCGCACGCGGCAAAAAGCCAGCGGTGGATCTCTACTGGTACGACGGCTATCGCAAGCCGCCAGCGGAGATTATGCCGCAGGTGATCGCCACACTCGGACAGGTGCCGACAACGGGGTGCTTCATCATGGGCGACAAGGGCGTGATGGTGAACACCGACGACTACGGCGAATTCAGCTATATTGCGCTGAAGGGCGAGGAGAAGATGAAGGCCATCTCCAAACATGAGGCGTGCGCAAGCGTTCCTGTCACGCTGCCGCGGGCGAAGGACCAGAACCAGCGGCGTGAGTTCGTGGACGCGTGCTTCGGTCTGACCAAGACCACGTCCGGCATAGCCCACTCCGTTCCGCTGGTCGAGAGCATGCTCGTTGGGTGCATGGCGCAGCGCATCCCCGGAAAGATCAACTGGGACGCGTCCACGTGCCTTTCGGACAACGCGCAGGCGAACGCGCTCATCAAGCCCTACATCCGTCCGGGCTGGGAATTCTAAATAAAGGCTGTCCGGCCGCCCATTGGAAGATGCTTTTTCGACTGAAGACGGTCCTACGCGCTAAGAAAAAAAATGAAAACCGAAAAGCCAATCGTTTCTCGCAGATCCTTTCTCAAGCATGCGGTCGTCGCCACCGCCGCGTTCCAAATCGTGCCCGGTCATGTCCTCGGGCTCAACGGCCAGACCCCGCCGAGCCGCAAGCTCAACATCGCTGGTATTGGCGTGGGCGGCATGGGCGGCAACAACATCAAGAACTGCTCCGACGAGAACATCGTCGCGCTCTGCGACGTGGATCCCCAGAATTACGCCGCGCACACCTTCAAGGCGCATCCCAACGCAAAAGCGTATATGGACTACCGCGAGATGCTCGACAAGCAGAAGGATATCGACGCGGTGGTCATCGCGACGCCCGATCATACCCACGCGCCCATCGCCATGGCCTGCATGCGGGCGGGCAAGCATGTGTACGTTCAGAAGCCGATGGCCTACTCGGTCGGCGAGGCGCGCGCGATGACCGAGGCCGCACGGCAATATAAGGTGATCACCCAGATGGGCAACCAGGGACGCTCAGGCGACGGCGTACGCATGGTGTGCGAATGGATCTGGGCCGGTGCCATCGGCACGGTGCGCGAGGTACACGCGTGGACCAACCGCCCTGTCTGGCCGCAAGGCATCGAGGTCGATCGTCCCGCCGATACACCGCCTGTCCCGACAGGTATGGATTGGGACAAATGGATCGGCCCCGCGCCGCTCCGCCCTTACCATCCCGCCTACCATCCCGGCACATGGCGCGCCTGGTGCGATTTCGGCACCGGCTCCCTCGGCGACCTCGGCTGCCACATCCTCGACTGCGTTTTCTGGTCAATGAAACTGAAGTATCCCGTCAGCATCGAGGGTAACATTTCCACCTACTGGAATGCGCTTTGGAAGAAGACCGAGCCGAAGAACGAGAACTTCCCGCGCTCGTCCATCGTGCGCTATAAGTTCCCGGAGCGCGAGGGGCTGCCGCCGCTAAGCCTCACGTGGTGGGACGGCGGTTTGATGCCGGCTCGCCCGGAAGAACTCGAAGAGGGCCGCCAGATGGGCGACTCCGATGGCGGCGTCCTCTTCATCGGCGACAAGGGCAAGCTCATGTGCGGCTGCTACGGACGGAGCCCGCGGCTGATACCGGAGACGAAAATGAAGGAGTTTCATCTCCCGCCCAAAACCATCGAGCGCATTCCCGGCGGTGAGAACGGTCATGAGAAGAACTGGCTCCAGGCCATTAAAGACGGAAAGCCTGCGATCTCGAACTTTGACTACTCCGGGCCGTTCGCTGAGATGGTGCTGCTCGGCAACCTCGCGGTGCGCTTCCCTGAACGCCGCCTGTTGTGGGACGGGCCGAACATGAAGGTCACCAACGATGCCGACGCCCAGACTTTCGTCAAGCGCACCTACCGCGAAGGCTGGACCCTGTAACGTTCACTACCGAAAACACCCCGACGCTTCCGATGACTTCGCTGTGATCGGTGATCGTAAATGATGGGACACTTTTATGGCAACTGATATGAAAACGAGTTTGGAAGCCTATGCGGCGGACACAGCCGCACGGTTGATGCGGACAGATTTCAAAAAACTGGCGGAGATCGGAGAGCTGTTGCTCAAGGCAAAGGCGGAAGGACGTACGGTCTTTCTGATGGGCAACGGCGGCAGCGCGGCGACGGCTTCGCATGTGACAAACGACTTGGTTAAAGGGTGCCGTGCTGGAGACACGCCGGGGTTCAGGGCCTTTTGCCTGAGTGACTCCAACGCTTTGGTGACCTGTCTAGCAAACGATTTCTCGTACGAGGAGATCTACACGGTTCTGCTCCGCACATACGCCAAGAAGGGCGACGTGGTGCTGGGCTTCAGCGGCAGCGGCAATTCGCCGAATATCCTGCACGCACTGGAAACAGCCAAAGAAATGGGCCTGACAACAATTGGCTTTGGCGGGCGTGACGGCGGCAAAATGAAGGCGCTGTGTGACCACATCCTGATCGCACCGACCGACTCCATGGAGATGCTGGAGGACATGCACCTCGTCTATTTCCATGACCTCGTGTGCGCGATGCGCCCGGGACTGGCCAAGCTTGCAGGCGCAACAGAATGCGGCTGCACATGCTGAAAATCGCAAAAGGCCACTTCGGCGCTGCGAGGCTTTTCACGAGCAACGCTCACCTCTTTATCTCTTTCACCCGAAAATCAGTCTTTGAATTCAGCAACAATCGCTGAGATACTCGCTTTGGCATCTCCCAGCAGCATACGCGTATTCGGTGAAAAGAACAGCGGATTATCCACCCCGGCAAAGCCCGGCTTCAGACTGCGCTTGAGCACAATGCAAACGCGCGCCTTATCCACGTCAATAATCGGCATGCCGTAAAGCGCGGTGCCCTTTCTCCGTGCGGCAGGGTTAACCACATCGTTCGCGCCGATCACGACGGCGACATCCACATTGCTGATCAGCGGGTTGACATCCTGCGGTTCCACAAGCTGCTCATAGGGGACATCCGCTTCGGCCAGCAGCACGTTCATGTGGCCGGGCATACGTCCGGCCACCGGATGCACGCAGTACTTGACCTCGCAGCCGTTGACTTCCAGTAGCGAGCCGAGTTCACGCACTGCATGTTGCGCCTGCGCAACAGCCATGCCATAACCGGGCACAAAAACCACCGATTGTGCCGCTTCGAGCATCAGGTAAGCGTCCTTCACCGATATTGTTTTTGCCTCTCCATGGAATGTCGTTCCCGTGGCTGCGGCGCTTCCTACTCCCGCGAACATTACATTGGGCAGGGAGCGGTTCATGGCCTTGCACATGATGCTGGTCAGAATAAGGCCGCTGGCGCCCACCAGCGCTCCGGCTACGATCAATACGTTGTTCATAATCACAAAGCCGGCGGCACAGGCAGCCAGCCCAGAGTAGCTGTTCAGCAGAGCAATGACGACCGGCATGTCCGCGCCGCCGATCGGAATGGTCGCCAACACACCCAGAACAAGGGACGCCGCAACCGCACCGACAAAGACCCAGTAAATGCCGGGGGTCTGCGGAAAGGCAACACAGAACACAGCGGAAGCAACCAGGGCCAGCAGCAACGTGCCTGCATTCACAACCTGCTGCCCTTTGAAAAGCTGCGGCTTGGTTTCCATTTTTCCAGCTAGCTTGGCGTAGGCAATCATGCTGCCAGTAAAGGTAACCCCACCGATGATGACCGTCAGTGCAATGGCAATCAATGTAAACCGACTTGCCCCGGCCCCGGCCACAAAAAGCTTATGATACTCGGCCCAACCCACCAGCAGGCTGGCAAGTCCGCCAAACCCGTTGAAAAGCCCCACCAGCTCCGGCATGGCGGTCATTTTTACCCGTTGCGCCGCAACAGCCCCGATCAGAGTGCCGACGACAGCACCCACAATAATCCATTCAAAACGCAGACCGGCGTTCAGGAGTGTCGCGATAATTGCCACCGTCATCCCGATGGCCGACACCGCGTTGCCCTTTCTGGCCGTGGCGGCTTTACCAAGCATCTTCAGCCCGTACACAAACAGGACCGAAGCGACAATGTAAAGATACGGAATAAGGATTTGTATTTTTTCAGTATGCATCTTTATTTTTTCTTCCGGTCTTTGTTTTTAAACATGCCAAGCATTCGATCAGTGACCAGATAACCGCCGACCACATTGATCATCGCCAGCGCCACCGCCAGCGTTCCCAAAACAATCATGACCACGCCCTGCCCCTCCCCGGCGGCAATGATGGCCCCGACCACCGAAATGCCGGAAATCGCATTGGACCCTGACATCAACGGGGTGTGCAGCTGCGAAGGGACTTTGGCAATCAGTTCTAGCCCGAGAAAGATCGCCAGTACGAAGACGAATATGAGCAGCCCGATATTTTCCATTATGATCCTTTCTGTTCCTTAATCGTTTGGTTCACGACGTCGCCATCGGCGGTCAGCAACGCGCCCCGAATGATTTCGTCTTCACGGTTGAGCAAAAAGCTTTTGCTGTCCGCATCCCAGAAGTGCTCGACCAGCGCCGTAAGGTTACCCGCATACATGAGGCTGGCATCCCGGGGCACACGCCCGGCAAAATTTGATGCACCGATAATGACCACCCCGCTACGTACAATTTCCCGCCCCGGTTCTGACCCCTCGACATTTCCACCCGTCTCGGCGGCCATATCCACAATGACACTGCCAGGCTGCATTCCGTCCAGCATCTCCGCCGTGATGATCTGCGGGGCCTTGCGACCGAACAACTGGGCGGTAGTGACCACGATATCGGCCTGAGCACAGGCTTTTGCCATCGCTAGACGCTGTTTCTCAAGCTGCTCGGGCGTAAGCTCGCGGGCATAGCCGCCAGCGGTCTGGCCCGTCTCACCAAGGTCCACTTTCAAAAATCGGGCACCCAGGGATTGCACCTGCTCTTCAACCGCAGGGCGGGTGTCAAACGCTTCCACACGTGCGCCAAGCCGCTTGGCCGTCGCGATAGCCTGTAAGCCGGCAACACCTGCTCCAATGATAAAGGCCTTGGCAGGGGCCAGTGTTCCGGCCGGAGTCATCATCATCGGCGCAATCTTTCCCAGCCGGTTAAAGGCCATAATCACAGCCACATAACCCGCTAGATTGGCCTGCGAACTGAGCGCATCCATTTTCTGCGCGATAGTCGTGCGCGGAATCATCTCCATACAAATAGCGCTGATGCCGGCACGGGCCAGGGCACGAATACGGTCGGGGTTGAAAAACGGATCAAGATAGCTGACATGAATGCAGCCACGCTTCATTTTTCCGATTTCGTCGTCCGGCGGCGCATTCAGCCGCAGCACCATATCGGCGGCAGCAAGAGCTGCAAGACGATCACCGACAACCCTTGCCCCTGCTTTTTCATAGAGGTCATCCGCAATGTGGATAGAGGTTCCAGTCCCGGACTCCACTTGCACCTGTGCGCCAAGCGCCACTAACTTGGAAGCCAGAGGTGGCACGATCGGGCTCCGTGTTTCTCCAGTGGCCGTTTCTCGCGGAAAAAACAATATCATTTTTAAGCTCCCCTTTCGTGTTTCCCGTGGAGTTTAGATCATCTAACAAATATATTCAACTTTGAAGTTGACGAATTTACCCTCACTCCGCATACTACATAATAATTATTGCATGGAAGTATTTATTGGGTGGGGGAATGTCGGTGTGAGGTTCGTATAGTGTTGTCAGAACAACGAGGTGTTTTGTGAACATTGACGTAAGCGATGAGGCATTGCGTGCTGCTGCGAAATGCAACAATGGGTTCGCCTGTCTGAAAGAGCAAAGCGAAAACATTTGTAAAGTGAAGTCTTGTGTTGGCGGAAAAGTCCATTTTGTAGACAGCAAAGGCGATAAATCTTGTCCTTATAAACGTTCTTTTGGCTATGGCAACTTCTGTTCTTGTCCCGTGAGAAAGGAGATCTACAATGAGTACGAGATCTGATGTGGCCGTGGCCTCCGGTCGAGAGCGAAGGGGTCGATAAATCCGCGCCGTATCTTGCGCGACGGCGATGTCCATGGGGGCGCGACCATGCAGCCCTTCGCCAGCCTATCATGTTCCTCGTG
>JBBRJN010000050.1:0-10912 GCA_038219365.1 Kiritimatiellia bacterium
TGCCTCAGATACGTCTCGGTGGCCGTGCGCTCGGCCTCCGTCAGCACTCGGTCATAGATCAGCACCTCCGCCAAGCGCTGGCCACCGCTGCGTTTCGACCCGTCCGCATTGCCGCCGGACAGCACCCGCATCTCTTTGGCGAGGCCGTTCACGGTCGCTCCGCCGGACGCCAGGGTCGTGACCAGCTCGTAGCCGCCGTTCAGCCCCACCGTGTTGCCGTCGACAGCCACACCGTTTGTCCAGCTCTGCGAGGTGCGGAAATCGGAACCGTTCCAAGTCGCGGACTCCCATAGTGCGTGCGAAGCCAGCAGCGTACCGTCGACCTGGCCGCCGCCGCGTGCGGTGCCCTCGCTGGGCGAGCCGATCAGCAGACCGCCGCTCTTCTGCGAGCCGATGATCCAGAAGAAAGTGCGCGCGTTCGTCACTGCCGAAAACGCCAGCCACTGGCCACTCTGGTAGGCGCCGAAGTCCACCACCGGCATGCCAGCCAATGCGTTGGGCATCAAGACAGGCGGCAGCGCGGTCTTGTAACCGGTCGTTTTATCATTGGAAAAGCGCGAGTTGAGCCACGCGAAGGGATGGTTCGTGACGCCCGGATCGGTGTCGCGTACATCGCGCCAAGCGATGACGTTGGTCGGGGTGCCGGCCTCGAAGGTGAGGGACTGCACCGACGCGGCGTCGAGCCAGAAGGCGGGCAGGGTTGCGGGCGCGGTTTCGTCCAGCAGGAGGCCTTCCTCCAGAACCACTTTGCCCGAATACGTCGGGTCAGGCTGCACGACGAGCACGCCGCCGCCGCGCTTGATCAGGTCGCCGGAACCTTTGAGGGAAACGAGACGGTTCGTCGTTCCTGCGGCCACTTCAAGCACAACCGCGCCGCCCGTGAGGGTCAACCCGTTCGTTGCCACAAGCGAGGCGCTCTCTATAATGAGTTCGCCGCTGCCCTGCTTGTTGATCGCGCCGCTCACCACGGCCAGCCCGCCGCGCAGGCGCAGGCTGCCGCCGTTGACCGTGAACCCGCCGCCCAAGAACGTGACCGCTTGCGCCAAGGTCAGTTCCGCGTCCGAGGCGTTGCCCAAGGAACCGCCGTTCAGAATCACCGCGTTTCCGGCCGAGCCCAGCGCCGACGCGCTGCCCGCCACCAGCGTGCCGGCGTTCACCGTCACGCTGCCCGAGAAGCTGTTCGCGCCGTTCAGAACCGCCGTGCCTGAATCGTCCTTCACCAGCGCACCGCCGCCGCTGATCCCGCCGCCGTGCATGACGGTTCCGAGCCCGGCGAAGCCCAGCGTGCCGCCGTTCAGCACGATGTTCTGCGCCGCGCTCAGCGCGTTTCCAGCGCCGTCCGCCAGCGTCCCGCCCGACAGCGCGAGCGTGTCGTACCAGACCTGACCGCCCGCTCCCACGGTGAAGGGCGACGTGAAGTCCGCCACGTTGTTACTCACGATCCGGATGCGGCAGCCCGCGTTGGTGAAGCTCGCCAGTTCCGCCACCGCCGCGCCCTGAAGATACACATCAGCGCCGGGGACGACCTGCCACATGCCGGCCGCAGGCAGCCGTGCGATCCAGACGCTGTCCCGGAAAATCACATGGCTTCCGCCGGGCACCATGACCTCCGCGTCGAGCAGGGCTGGCTTGCCGAACGCCCCTCCGATGACCAGATCCGTGTTGCACGCCAACGCGGCGTGGGTCGTGTTGTCTGCATCTTCCGCCACGCCGCCGCGCAGCACCAGCGGGGGAAGCGGTGCGCTACCCGAGGCCGCCAGTGTGCCGCCGTCGGCGCCAACCCGCAGCGCGCCGGTGTTGGTGGTGACGTACGCTTCGATGCCCGGCGTCGTTGAAACGCTCAGCGAGCTGCCGCTGAGGCGCAGCCCCGCCCCGCCCAGCGCCTGCGGCCCGCTCAACGAAAGCGTCGCGCCCGGCGGCACCTCGAGTGTGCCCGTCCCCGACCCGTCCGCAGCCTGCACGTTGAAGTTGCCTCCGCCCCAGACCACGCGTGTACCCGCCTCGAGGTGCCCGCCCAGATCGAGCCCGTCGGCGTAAAGCGCTCCGACGCCCGGCACGCGGTTGGTCAGCACGCCGCCCGGCGTCACGGTCACCAGGCTCACGCGGTTACTGTGCCCAGCCAGATCCACGATGCCGCGGAAGTTGCCGTTGACCAGCAGGCCGCCCTTGCCGGCGCCGTAAGGCATAACCCCATCCGCAGCCAGCTGCAGGTAAGCGCCTGTCGAGGCGTAATAACCGGCTCCGTTCGTGCCGACCACCGTGCCGCCCGCATAATCGTTGGCCGGGTTCAACAACAGGTGTCGTCCGTTGTTCCAGTTAATGAAGAGCGCGCCAGGACCGGTGATCGGGCTCGCATACGTCATGGTGCAGGTCGACTGCCAACCGATCGTGAAGAAACCGCCGCGCTCCCTTAACGTGATACCCATCGTCGCGGGAAAAACCGGCGAGGAGTCATTATTCTTCATCCCTCCGCCGTTCAGAATGATGGCGTCCGATTGATACGTGGCGGGCACCGCCACCAGCGACGGCCCCGTGGCCATCTCCACATAGCCGGTTTCGATCAGCCAGCGGCCGGTGAAGGCGCTAGCCGTGTTGGTGATGTTGATGTACCCGCCGCCGGTCTTCCGCAGCGTGCAGGCCCCGGTGCCGAAAGCCGAGCGCACCGCAACTTGACCCTCGTTCACATGAAGGGTATTGGTGGCGGAAATATCAGACGAGAAATGGATCGGGAGGCCCGGGCTAAGCGTCCAGGTCACATTGTTGCTGAAAGTCAGGCCGCCGAGGGTCAAGCCCGCTACGTCGTTCGACAGGGCGTTGACAACCCCGGTGCCGGTCTTGAACACAGCCAGGCCGCCATTGCCCGGGACGGTACCTCCGGCCCAGTTGGCCGGGTTCGACCATTGCGCGGTCGACCCCTGCCACGTCCCGTCCGTCTGCGCCGCGGCCACGTCAGCCAAAACCGCCATGACCATCACACCTAAGAACCGTTTGATTCCTGTATGCACCGCAACCTCCTGATCAAGTTGATTTCAGTATCTGAATTTTGGGACCACATCCATCAACTGCTTTAGACGTTCCATCGCTCCAAAATAAAGATATCTCAGTATAACGGACAAGCGCCGACCGATCAAACCCTTTCCACCGACAAGCCTTTCCGTGGGGGCGCGCGGACGATCCGCATGATCGTTCAGAGCTGGAAACCATGCGCTCAAACAGCAAGCCGCCAGAAATCCGTTATGCCATGGAGTCAAAAATTGGATTGCTGCGATAACGGGTCATGGTGGTGCGGAAGGCGTGTCGGAAGACCTTGCCGAGGTAGCTCTTGCTAAGGTCTTCGCCGCCAGTTCACCGATGGCATACAAATCGGAAGACAAGACACTGTGGCGCGCGAGGAGTCCCCGTGGCAGGCGGGACGCGTCCATCGGGTCGATCAACACGGCAGGCACATCCGCGGCCAATACGGCGTTCGCGTACGCGGAGTTTTGAATCACGCCGATAACGCCCGCCCCACCCCACGCTTTCATGGTCAGCAGCCGCTGTTCGCCCGCACGTCCCTCGGTGACATGCAGGCTCCACGGGCCGTTGATGCGTTCGTAGCGCAACACGCCGCGCAAGATGTCGCGGTGGGCCTGCTCGTTGGTCTCGAACAACAACGCGACCTGCGGGATTTCAGAGAGGTTATGTGACATGCTTTTCGCAAAAGTACCATACTCGTTGCGCAAGTGTCATCTTGAAAAAACGGATAAGAGCCTGTATCGTACATGCGGATAAAGCGGACGGTTCGGGAACCCGCCCCTACCTGATGATCAGCGTAAACGCGTGAGGTAGCGACGCCTCCGCATGGCGTCCGCCGGAAGAGTGAGAAACCATGTTCATCGGCGCGATAGATGGCGGCGGCACGAAGGTGTCAACTGCGGTGATGACCGATACGGGTAACGTCTTGGCGCGACGTCAGGCGGCTGTGCCAACGGCGGATCACGCGACGTATTTCGTGCGGTGCGCAGGGATGCTGGGCGAGTGCGCGGCGGAAGCGGGAGTCGGGTTAACGGAGCTTTCGGGTGTGGGTGTCAGCCTGCCAGCGATGACCGATGGCCGTGACCGCGTGCTGGGATCACCTTCGGCCGGCTGGGTCGCCTTCAATGTGCGACCCTTGCTTGTGCCTGCATTGGGGATGGGTACGGACCGTGTGTTCATCGAGAACGACGTGAACGCCTGCGCTCTGGCCGAGCTTCGCTTTGCGCAGGGCTGCAACAATTTCATTTGGATGACTGTAAGCACCGGGATCGGCGGCGCGGTCGTGACCGACGGACGTCTCGTGCGCGGCTCCGCGTTCTGCGCGGGTGAGATTGGCCACGTAAAAGTAGAATTTGAGAAGCCGCGACTCTGCGGCTGCGGCGGCTACGGCTGTTTAGAGGCGCACGCCTCCGGAACGGCCATCGGTCGGCAGGCTCGTGAAGCGGGACTGGAGGCGGATGCCAAGCGCTGTGCGGAACTGGCGTTGCAGGGCGATCCGCTTGCCGTGGCGGTGCTGGCACACGCCGGGCGTTACATGGGCCGCGCATTGGCAATGGCCGCCAACGTGCTGAACCCGGAACGTGTCTACATCGGCGGCGGCGTGGCGCACGCGCTGAATCTGTTGTTGCCGTCGATCCGCAGAGAGTTTGAGCGCGGTGTCTTGTCGCAGTGCCAGAACGTGCTGATTGAACAGACGAAGCTTGGCTATGATGCCGCTCTGTTCGGCGCGGCGGCGGTATGCTTGGACGGGCTAGGTGAAAAAGGCTGTAGACTGTCAGGCTATTAAGCGCGTTCAACTCCTAAATCCTAACGCCTAACGCCTCCTTGGGTGCGATTCAGTTTCAACGAAACCGAATCACACCCACCTTGCACCCTGCCCCATGTTTCGACTTGTCTCCGGTTCGAAAAAAGGCCATTATATTCGTACATCAAGACCTTAAACTCGATCACGGAAATTATGAAAACTTTGGCATTGCGGCTTTACGGCGAAAACGACTTGCGTTTGGAGCGTTTCGATCTCCCTGAAATCACCGACGACGAGATTCTGGCCGACATCGTCACCAACAGCATCTGCATGTCGGATCACAAAGCCACGATCCAGGGCGCGAACCACAAGCGCGTACCCAACGATGTCGCAACCAACCCCATCATCCTCGGCCACGAGTTCTGCGGCAAGCTCCTCAAGGTCGGCAAGAACTGGCAACACAAGTTCCGCGTCGGGCAGAAATACGGCGTGCAGCCCCAGCTCAACATCCCCGGCCACGAGCACCGGGCCCCTGGCTACTCGTTCCGCTGGATCGGAGGCGACGCCACGCGCATCGTGATCCCCAAAGAGGTGCTGGAGCTAGACTGCCTGCTCACCTACGACGGTGACGCCTACTACAAGTCCTCCATCGCCGAGCCAGTCTCCTGCATCGTGGGCGCATACCGTTGCAGCTACCATTTCAAAGCGGGCGAATACGTCCACCAGATGGGCATCAAAAACGGGGGCTCCATGGTGGTCCTCGCGGGTGCGGGTCCCATGGGCCTCAGCGCGATCGATCTGGCCATTCATGGACCCGAGCACCGCCCCGGACGCATGGTCATCACCGACATCGACCAGGCGCGGCTCGACCGTGCAGCTCAGATTTTCCCCGTTGCCCACGCAAAGGAATGCGGCGTTGAGCTGATTTACCTGAACACAGCAGGTGCGGCCGACCCCGTGGCGCTGATCAAGTCCGTCAACAAAGGCGAGGGCTACAGTGACGTGATGGTCTTCGCGCCCGTTCCGGCGTTGATCGAACAGGGCTCCGCGCTGCTCGGTTACCTCGGCTGCATGAACTTCTTCGCGGGTCCCGCACACGCCGACTTCAAGGCCTCCATCAATTTCTACGACGTGCACTACATGGGCCACCACATCGTGGGCTCTTCGGGCGGCAACACCAAGGACCTGCAGGACTCCATGAACTACGCCGCGCAAGGGCTCATCACACCCTCCGTGATGATCACTCACGTCGGCGGCATTGACTCCGTGGCCGCGACCACCCTCGCCCTGCCCAAGATCCCCGGCGGCAAGAAACTGGTCTACACGCACGTTTCCATGCCCATGACCGCGATCACCGACTTCGCAAAGCTCGGCGAGACAGACCCCTATTTCGCCGCGCTCGCAGAGATCTGCGGCCGCAACAAGGACCTCTGGAACTCAGAAGCCGAAGCCTATGTGCTCAAACACGCGCCGCGCCTGGAAGAGGACTCGGTCATCTGAACACAAGACTGTTAGGCTGTAGGTTGGTAGGCTGCTAGGCAGGGAGGCGTGTTCTCGCCTGCCTACCACGAAATCAAAGTATGTTATTCAAAGAAATCTGTCTCCAACTCCTAACTCCTAATTCCTAACTCCTCCTTTTCTCCCATGATCGCCTTCCTCCATGGCACGTTAATCGAAAAGACTCCCACCGTCGCGACGCTCGACGTGCACGGCGTCGGCTATGAAGTGTTCATCTCCCTGAGCACCTATGACCGCCTGCCCGCGACCGGGTCGGCCTGCCGCCTGCTCACCTACCACCACATCCGCGAGGACGCGCAGATTCTCTTCGGGTTCATGCAGCCCGAGGAGAAGAGCATGTTCGAGCGGCTGATCGGCGTGAACGGCATCGGGCCTAAGCTCGCGCTCAGCGTGCTGAGCGGGCTCACCGTGGGCGAATTGAGTCTGGCGATCGCCGAGAACAACGTCAAGCGTATCAGCTCCGTCCACGGCATCGGCAAGAAGACCGCCGAGCGCATCGTGATGGAGCTGCGCGACAAGGTCAATCCGCTGGAGGCGCTCGCAGGCAGTTCGACTGGCGGCGACACGGCCCAGAGAGCCATGCTGCGCGACGCGCTGCTGGCGCTCACCTCGCTCGGCTTCCCGCAAGACCAGGCCCGCAAGATGGTGCAGTCCGCCTTCGATGCGGACCCCTCCAGCAAAGACACCGAGACCCTGCTCCGCAAGGCCCTCAACAGCAAGTGAACGCTGCTTGCCCGTTCCCACCGCAAAGGAAATATCGCAATGAGACAGCTCCTTGGACGCATTCTTCTGACCTCATCGTTTGCCGTGGCCATGGTCGGATGCAACAGTGTGGACCTCTCCAAGTTCAGCGCGTTGTTGAACAACAATTCAGACGGTGCCCTTTCTCTCAATACGATTGTTGCTGGCCTCAAAGAAGCGCTGACGGTCGGCACGCAGAAGACCGTCACTCAAATTTCGAAAGCCGGCGGCTATCTGAATAATGCGCGCATCCGTATTCCGCTTCCGCAGGAGCTCCAAACCGCAGGAAAGACCCTGCGCACCATCGGGCTCGGCTCGCTGGTCGACGATTTCGAAAACAAAATGAATGTGGCCGCAGAACAAGCCGCCGCGCAAGCCACCCCCGTGTTCGTCGGAGCCATTCGGCAAATGACCTTCGCCGATGCCAAGAGCATCCTCGCTGGCAAGGACACGGCCGCGACCGACTATTTCCGGGAGAAGACCAGCGCGCAGTTGCGAGAGCTGTATAGGCCGATCGTGGCCACCTACACCGACCAGTCCGGCGCGGCCCGCGCCCATAAGTCTTTGCTAGAGCGCTACAGCAAGATTCCGCTGGTGCCCAAACCGCCGCAGAGTTCGCTGGACGATTTCGTCACCGACAAAGCCATTACCGGGCTCTTCGCCATTCTCGCCGGCGAAGAAGCCAAGATCCGCAAGGATCCCGCCGCCCGCACCACCCAGCTCTTGCGCACGGTATTCGGTCGCTGAGCCGCACGTAAGGCTTCTTCTTTCCTTCGATATTCTGCGGTTCTGTACCCAACATGCAAACCGCAGATTGCAGAATATCGATTTTTGAATTCCGAAGTGCGCGTTCGGCAGACAAGCATGTCTGCCTCGCGCTTATCCCGACGTGCTGCCCTTGGGCTTGGTGCCTGCACCGTTCTTCGCGGCCCAGTCGGCCTGCCGCGCCACGCCCATCATGATCGCCACATCGTCCTCGGAGTAGACCCCGCGCGAGAAGATGCGTTGCACGCCCTGCATCATGTGGTCAGCCTTGTCCTCTTTCATGAAGCCGATCAGCAAAAGCATCTCTCGCCACATCGTGGTCAGCTTCTGTTTGTGGATGGCGACCGCAGGCAGCGACTTCTCAACCGGCGGCTCGTACGTTCCGAGCGCGCTATAAAGTTCGTAGCAGCAGAGCAGCACCGCTTGGGAGAGGTTGAGCGAGGTGTAGTCCGGATGCACCGGGATACGGATCAGGTGCGTACACAATCCGATCTCGTCGTTGGAAAGGCCCTTGTCCTCGCGCCCGAAAACCAGAGCCACTTTGCCGTTCGCGGCCAGCCGCAAAAGCTCCGGTGCCACTTCGCGCGGGGTTTTCACGTGCTGACGGTAGAGCCCGCCTCGCGCGGTCGTGCCGACCACGAACGCACAGTCCGCCACCGCCTCGGCCAGCGTGGCCGCTTCGCGCTTCGCCTCCAGAATATCCGTCGCGTGGACCGCCATCCGCGCAGCCTCTTCCCAGTTGTCGCAGATTCTTGGCGCTGCCAACACCAGGTCGCGGATGCCCATGTTCGCCATGGCCCGGCACACCGACCCCACATTGCCGCTGTAGAGCGTACCAACCAGCACGATCCTGATATTGTTTAAGACCTCGTCCATTTCAAAACTCTTTTTTTTAGTATTTCAGCAGCAGGTCAAGCATCTTACGGTCCAGTTTATGCCCGTGGAAATCTTCGTATTGGACGTCTTTTCGCCCGCTGTCGAGGATGCCGAACGAGCCCGTAAAGTTCCACAGCGCCCACCCGAGGTTATACTCCTTCCAGAGGCGCAGATTGTCCTCCAGCCACGCGAGGACAATCGGGTGCGGCGTATAGTTGAACGCGCCAAACTCGCCGACCATCGTAAACACCCCGGCGTCGAACGCTGGCTGCCACGGCACGATCAACTCCTTAGTGAGATAGGCTTTGCCGTCCAGCGCACCCTCCGTTGCCTGAAACGCGGGTGCCGCGTCGAACCCGCAGAAACGCATCACGCTGTTGGTTTTACCCCAGCTTTGCCCAAATCCCATGGCTGCGGTCTTGCCGTCTTTTCCTTTGAACGTGAGCTTGGAAAGTTCCGCCCAATCTCCCGCCGCGATGCTGATTGTCAGGCGTTTCGCGCCCTGCGGCAACTCCGCCGTCACGTCCGAAAGACATTTCGCGACCGTGATTTTCCATTCGCTTTTATACGCCACATTAGTCCACCCCGCGCCTTGCCCCGGCACCAGCTCTTTTTCGCACACGCTCTGGCCATCCGCCTCCATGCGGAACCGCACCTTTCCGGAGACCACCCCCGGACGGAACGCCAGCGTGCCCGCGGGCAGGCCCTCGATCACGAGCGGCACATTCCACGGTGCCTTATCCTTACCGTACAGCGGGCTAACCGCGCTCGGCGGCGGCCACAGGGGTTCATCCGACGGCGTGCCCACCCAGCTTGCCATGTAGTGCGAGATCGACATCGGGCGGTACCCGCGCGTGGCCTGGCCGATGCCCAGCTTGAAGAGCGACTGCGCGGGCCGTCCTCCCCAAGCGATCCCGTCTGCCACGATGAACCGCGCAGGGTCCTCAGCGCGGATCGCATTGACCAATGCGGTCGCGACCTTCTCGTAATCCTTCTCCGTGACTTCGCCCGGCTCGTTGAAGAGGTTGAAGCTCAGCTCCTTCGAGGGGATTCCTTTGTAGCGCCGCGCGAAGAAGGCCCAGTGCTTGCTGCATATGCGTAACGCCTCATCATCCTTGAACAGGTCGCGTGGCTCAGACGGCTTGGCCACCGTGTACCCCGGCGCGCGATGGAAGCAGAGCTGCACATGAAGGTTGTATTTCTTGCCATAAGCCACCGCCTGGTCCACCGGCGCGAGCTTGCGCTCATCGATCTGCTCCCAGTCCTTGTCCTTGATCCAAAACCGGTAGTCCATGGGGATGCGCACGAAATTGAACCCTAATTCGCTGATGAGCTTGAAATCCTCCTCCGCGAACTGCGCCGTCTGCCCGTGGTCCTGAAACATTCCCAACAGGTTGAACCCGCGCCAACGCGCCTCGGGACGCCACGACTCCTCCGCACACAGCGACATCCCCGCCATCGCCGCCACCAGCACCGTCGCCAACCTTAGTCTTCTCGTGGTCATGTAACGTCCTCATTTTAGCATATTCCATCACGCATGATTCTTTTTGCAACTCCTAAATCCTAACTCCTAAATCCTAAATCGGGTGCGGATTTAACAAAGTTGAATCGCACCCGCCCTCTCACCGCTTCGTCCTCAGATACTTCTCCGTCCCGTACGGGAAATCTGACGGCTGATAGTTCAGCACCTTCTTGTTGCACAAGCTGTATGACTTTTGAAAATAGAGAAACAGCCAAGGGCAATCTTCGCGTATCCGCTCTTGCGCCTGCCCCCACAGGCGATTGCGTTCGACCTCGTCCGTTGCCGCACAGGCCGCCTCGTACACCTGATCGAACTCGGCATTCACATAGTTCGCGCGGTTCGGTCCAGGCGACACGTTTTTGCTGTAAAAAAGCTGCATGAAGTTTTCAGCATCCGGATAGTCGCCCGACCAACTAAGCCGGAAGAGTTGACTCTGCCGACCTGAAACCCGCTTCAGAAACGTCGGCCAATTGTGGAACTGCGGCTTCAGCGCGATGCCGACACGCGCCAGAAACGACACCAGAAGCTCAGTCGATTCGCGCATGTCCTGCGACGTGCGCCCAAGGTCAAGCGTCAGCTCCAGCCGTTTCCCTGTCTTGGGATCTACTCCTTCAGGATAGCCCGCCTCACGCAGCAAACCCTTGGCCTTCTCAAGATTGCTCGCATACGGGAATGGTTTTCCCAACCGGCCCACCGTGCCAGGCGGCACCGGCCCGTCGCAACGACTCACA
>JBBRJN010000051.1:0-10789 GCA_038219365.1 Kiritimatiellia bacterium
GTGTGATCGACCGCGCCGCTGTTTTGAACAACGTGATCAACTGGTAGGTTTCGCATGCTGACTGCTATCGCAATATTTTTTGTCACGTATGTGTTGATCGCGTCCGAAAAGGTCGACAAGACGCTGGCCGCGCTGATGGGCGCAGTCGTCATGATCGTCTCGCACGCGGTGCCTTATAACAAGGCGCTCACGGCGATCGACATGAACGTTATTTTCCTGTTGATCGGGATGATGATGATCGTGGGGGTGATGTCACAGACGGGCGTTTTCGAGTGGCTGGCGATTCACATCGCCCGAGCGGCGAAGGGCAACGGCCTGCTGATCATGTGCGCGTTTCTGGTTATGACGGCAGTCGTGTCGGCGTTCTTGGACAACGTGACGACGATCATCTTGGTCGCGCCGCTGACCATTCTCGTGACGCAGATCCTTGAGATTCCGACGCGACCGCTGTTGATTCTTGAAGCGATTTTTTCCAATATCGGCGGCACTGCGACGCTCGTGGGCGATCCCCCGAACATCTTGATCGGCGCCAAGGCTGGCCTGTCCTTCAACTCCTTCATCCTGAATCTGGCCCCCGCTATTCTGATCGTGCTGGCCATAAGTCTGTTTGTGGTCGCGAAAATCTATGCGAAGAGCATGCAGTCGAGTACGGCCGGGCGTGAGCGCATCCGACGCGCCAAGCCGGAGCTGGCGATCTTGCAGCCGGTCGAGTTGCGCAGGTCGCTTGTGGTTTTTGTTCTCGTCGTGCTCGGGCTGTTCATCGGTCGGCTGATTGACGTCGAACCGGGGCTGATGGCGCTCGCGGGCGGTGTGGTGATGGCGCTGGTCAACCGGCGCGAGGCGCACGAGGTGCTGCACTATGTGGAGTGGAACACGATTTTCTTCTTCGTGGGACTCTTCATGCTGATCTTCGGGCTAGAGCATAACGGCGTGTTCGAGCACATGGGGCAGTTGCTCCTACAGGCGACGGACGGCAATCTGCTCATCACGGCGTTGGCGATCCTCTGGTTCAGCGCGTTCGCTTCGGCAATCGTCGACAATATTCCACTTGTGATGGCGATGATTCCGCTCGTGCAAAGCATGACGCCTGTGTTCGCTCAGCACATGGGGCTGACTGGGCAAGACGCCCTGATTACGCAGCGCATCACCGAGCCGCTGTTCTGGTCGCTGGCGCTGGGTGCCTGTCTGGGTGGAAACGGTTCACTGGTGGGCGCGTCGGCCAATGTGGTGATCTCACAGATCGCCAAGCGGAACAACCAAGGTTTTACTTTCCTGGAGTTCTCTAAGCTCGGGTTCCCGCTGATGATCCTGAGCCTGATCATCTGTACGGGCTACGTCTATCTGCGCTATTTCCTTCTGGCGTAACGCGAGAGCCGGCGATGCTTTTCCTGTTGTCCCGATTGTTCCGCGCCTCACGGGCGCAACGCTTGTGCCCAAAAAAAGCGTTGCGCGCGGCGGGTGCCGCGTCACTTGCCGATACAGTAGAGGTTCTTCTCCCCTCGTAGTAGGAGGCGGTTGCGGACGAGCACGGGCGAAGCGACGAAAACGTCATCAAAGCGCGTCTCGTTCAGGATCTGAAGTCCTGCCGGGCTGACTTGGCCGACGTAGACCGAGCCCTCTTCGCGGCAGATGTAGAGCTTGTCCCCGGAGAGGACGGGCGAGCTGTAGCATGCGCCTTTGCCACTCGGCAAAACGGTGTTCCACAGCTCGTTGCCGGTCAGGAGATCGAGGCACCACATTTTGCCCTTGAAGTTGACGATGTAGGCCTTGCCGTCGATGGCCACGGGCGTGGCGCTGTCAGTGCCGATGCCGCGCTTTTCCCACAGGCGCGCCGTGGGCGTGAGGTCGCCGGTGCCACCGATCTTCACGCCCGCCAGAAACTGTTCGCGTCCGTAAGGCACAACGACGATGCCTTGGGCGAGGGCTGGCGAGGCGATATTGCGCCAATTCTTTTTGTTATCGGGGTTGAAGCCGCCACACTGCCAGAGCAGGGTACCGGTCGACGCATCGTGGCCGGTGAGGCGGTCTGCGCCCCAGAGCACCAGCGTGGTGCGGCCGTCCTGTGTAGTCACAATCGGGGTTGCATAGCTTTGTCCGTTTTCCTCGTTGCAGGGAAAGTTCCGGTCCGTTTTCCAGACGATATCGCCGCTGGCCGGATTCAGCGCCACCATGTAGGAGTTGGTCTCGTGCATGACCGCGACGATCAGTTTTCCGTCCGCCAAAACCGGGCTGGTGCCGAGGTCCCAGTTGAGCGAGTCCTTGCCATAGCGCGTCTGGAGGTTGGTCTTCCAAAGCACCGTGCCGTCGAAGTCGAGCGCGGCCAGCGTGCCGCTCTTGAAGTAGGCGAAAAGCCGCGTACCGTCGGTCACCATGGACGGGCAACTGCCGCTGCCCCGACGGTGTCTGCCGGGCCGCTGCTGACCCAGCGTGACGGACCAGAGCTGTTTGCCTGCCCAGTCGAAGCAGAACACGCCGTCCAGGCCGTTGGTGCCTTCGCCCACGCCGGAGGTCAGCGCGATGCGGTCGCCCCAGACAATCGGTGTCGAGCCGCCCTTGCCCGGCAGCGCGGCTTTCCAGAGCAGGTCGTTGGTCGCCGAAAAGGTGACCGGATAATGGCCCGCAGCGGCTACGCCGTTTCCATCCGGCCCGCGCCACTGCGGCCAGTTTTGAGCGAGGGCTGTTACGGCAGCCAGAGCGAGAGCGGCAAGCGCAGTCAGAAAGCGTGTCATGGGCAGGGTCCTTTCACAGTTGCTTCCGCGTCCTCGCGGTACTCTTTCGCACGTTCGCGTGAGAAGCGGATGGCGTTTTGTCTGATCTCGTTCCAACTGATCGGCATAAAGGTTCACCAAACTCACGGATAACACATTAGATGCGCTTACAATATCACACCCGCGCCGCCGACGCAAAGCGCGTGTGGAGGGGGCGCGGTGCGCCCCAGCAATTCTAATTATGGCATTACAAACACCGAGGGAAGGCCCTCACGGTTGCTACAAACAGGAAAGACCACGTTTTCTTGTGTTCGTAATGACGCCGTGAGGCGTTTTCAGCCATAATTAGAATTGCTGCCCCGCGCCCCATTCGACCTTGACTTCCGGCCCTGTTCTGTCTGACAATGCCGCTTCCTGATTAAGTTTGCGAAAGGTTCCCTGATATGAGTAGAGTAATTGCGATGATGTTAGTAGCGGTTGCGGCCGTGATGCTTTCCGGGTGTGCGTTGATCGGCAGAAATGCGGCACCGGCCGAGGGCGGCCAGCGAACGACGGTGGGCCTCCTCTCTTTCGATGCGATCGGTGACGGGTATCCGATGATTCCGATCTACACGAGCTTTGAACAAAGCAAATAGAGGCTGCATATAATCGTGGTTCTGAGCCCGTGACGAGCGGGTGGCGGGTTTTTTTGCCTTGATTTATCCCTGCTGAAACCCAATAATGGCCGCCATTTCCATCACCTTAGAAGGCGAATTCCATGAGCGAAGAGAAGATTCCCGCAAAGAGCATGTCAACTGACGGGACGCACGTCATCCCGAAGAACCTCCCTATCGAACTGCTCCCGCTGTATGATTGGTGGAAAGCCAACGGTAGTCAGTTTTTGATCACGGTGATTACGGTTGGGGTGGTTTTAGGCGGTGCAGTCGCGTTTAAACAGTACCGTGCGAACAAGATCGACGGTGTGAACAAAGCGCTGCTTAAGGCGTCCTCGCTTGAGGAGCTGGAGACGTTGGTCGCGCAATACGGCTCGCTCAAGGCCGGGAACGCCGCCCGCCTGCGCTTGGCAAAAGCCTATTACGACGCCGCGAAGTACGAGGAAGCTCTGGACGTTTACGAAACCTGTATCAGCAAAGGGGCTCCTCAAGGGTTTGCGGAAATCGCGGAGTTGGGTCGAGCCCACGCGCTCGAAGGACTCAACCGGCTCGACGATGCCTTGGCCGCGTATCAGGCTTTTGAAAAGGCGTCCGCCGGACACTGTTTGCTGCCTCAGGCTCAGATGGGAATCGCCCGGATCTACACGTTGCAGGGAAAGAAGGGCGAGGCGAAGAAGCTGCTGGAAACGTTGAAGGCTCAGAAGACGGGGGACTCCACGTGGGAGATGGCGGTCGCCAACCTCGAGGGCGTCGTCGATCGGTATGAGCCGCGTGCCGCACGCTCGCTGTTCGATGCTGCGGATTCGGCCGCCAAGACCGTTCCCGCGCCGGAGCCTGCTGTCGTTCCGGTGCCCGCCCCTATTCCGGCTAAGTAGCGTAGCCCTAAAGAGCGGCCAACACGCGTACGGGAATCAGGCAGGTGCCTGGTCCCCGTTTTCTGTTTTTATGCAGGGTCTTCCAGAGCCTTCGGCGGCGACACCTCGCTCAGTACGGATGCTTGCCCGCGTCCGCCTGCCAGGCCTTCAGCACCGCCACGGCTGCCGCCGCGTCCGTTTTCACGAAACGCATGGAACGCGTCTGCGGCGGCAAGGCCAATTCTTGGTAGATTGCCGCATCGCTAAACCCTGCACCCGCTGCGTCGTCACGGGTGGCCGCATAGTAGACCGCATGCAGCCGGGCCCAGTAGATCGCACCCAAGCACATTGGGCACGGCTCACAACTGGTGTAGAGGTCGCAGTCCTCAAGATGAAAGCGGCCCAGCACGCGGCAGGCCACTCTGATCGCATTTACCTCGGCATGCGCGGTGGGGTCTTGCTCGCGGATCACGCGGTTCCATGCGCGCGCGACCAGTTGTCCGTTTCGGACGATCACCGCACCAAAAGGCCCGCCCTCTTGCAGGGATATGCCTTCCTGCGCAGCCGCCACCGCCTGCCGCATGAAATCCTCTTCCATCACGCCTCCGGGGCATGCGGGACGCAAGTCCCGGGTCAGATCACGTAGTTGTTCGTTTCGGACGAGTTCGTACACCGGCGCAACACCTCTGCAAGGGTGATTCCGATCAGTGCTTTTTCAACCGCTTGGTTCACTTCCATCCAGACGGTCCGCGCCACGCAGTTATCGATTTGATTACACGAGTCGTTTTTAGTGATGCACTCTACCAGCGAGGTGGGCCCCTCAAGCGTATTCATGATCTCAAGCATGGTAATGTCTTCCGGACGACGGGCCAAGGCGTACCCGCCTTTGGCACCGCGCGTCACGCTCAGCATGCCGGTGGTCTTGAGCGGATTGATCACCTGCCACAGGTATTTCACAGAAATTTGCTGACGTTCCGCGATGTCATTCAGCGTGACCGGCCCTTTGGACTGGTGCATGGAAATATCCATCAGCGTGCGTAGACCGTAGCGCCCTTTAGTCGAAATTCTCACTTACTCACCTCAATTAATTGATTCGATTAGACATAGTCTATGATAGCCGTTGACATAAGGAAAGAACGAAATGCAAACCTTTCATTATTTCAATGGGGCCGAAAAAAATCGTTTAAGGACAGGTCTTCCGCGACGCTGAGAAAAGCGGATAAATCAGGAACTCATGAAAGCAGGAAGAGAAACGGCGGGAGCGTTCGGCTCTCCCGTGGGGATCTGTGTACACAACGATACACCAGTCCGCCGGTCCAAGCAGCTTCAATGCCCGGCGGACGGCTCGGGGATCCGTCCCTTGCTACCGGACGCGGCCACACACACCGGGCTTTCAACACCCCCATTCCGCCCCTGTTCACTGCCAACTGTTCACTACTCACTTCTCTTTGCGCCTTCGCGTTTTTTCCATTTCACCCGCGCAGGCCACTTGCTACACTCACCCGCAGCCGATTGTTCTTCTCAGGAGGTTTCTGATGACATTGCGTTTCGCTGCGGCGTGGGTGCTCTGTGCCCTTCCACTGTTTGCTGACCGTACCGTGCAGGGGTTTAACGAGGGCTGGCTTTTCCAAAAAGACCCCGATGCCGCACTCAAAGCCTTTGCCGCTGAGTTTGCTGACCAGGCGTGGCAGCCGGTGCGCCTGCCACACGACTGGGCGATTTCCGGGCCGTTCGATCCCAAGGCCGATGGCGGCACCGGTAAGCTGCCGTGGCGCGGCGTGGGCTGGTATCGAAAGACCTTCTCACTTTCCGCAAGGGATGCGGCCAAGCGGGTCTACCTCGACTTCGACGGCGTCATGGCTGGACCCGAGGTTTACATTAACGGACAAAGGGCGGGCGGATGGGACTACGGCTATATCGGATTCCGTGTTGATGCTACCCCGTTCGTGATGTTCAGCAAGCCCAACGTGGTGGCTGTCAAAGTCGACACGCGAAATCACAATTCGCGCTGGTATCCGGGCGCGGGCATCTACCGCAAGGTCACGCTCACGACGTGTGACCCCATTCAGGTCGCGCACGAGGCCACCTTCATCACCACGCCAGACGTCAGCGCCGCGCAGGCCACCGTGCAGGTCGCCTCCGCCCTGACCAACGCCACGGGCCAGGCCGTAGACGCCGCCGTCACCGTGGCGTTGCTTGATCCTGACGGCAAGACCGTCGCCCAGAACACCTTGTCACTCCCGGTCCCGGCCCTCGCGGCAGCGCCTTTCTCCCTCCGCTTCGCGCTCGCCGCGCCCCGCCTTTGGGACCTGGTGTCGCCGAACCTCTATCGCGCACGCATCAGCGTCAAAGCCGGCGGCTGTGCCGACGCCGAGGCCACATGCTTCGGCATCCGCTCGTTCGCCTTTCCCGCGGACGACGGGTTCCACCTAAACGGGCGCCGCATCCAGCTGAACGGCGTGGATCTGCACGCGGACCTCGGCCCGCTCGGCATGGCCTTCAACCGATCGGCCATGCGCCGTCAGATCGAGCTCATGAAGGACATGGGCTTCAACGCTCTGCGCACCAGCCACAACTGCCCCGCGCGTGAGGTTCTGGAGCTGTGCGACGAGATGGGCATCTTCGTGTGGAACGAGGGTTTCGACAAGTGGGAGGGCACCTCAGGCCGCCGCGGCGACCAGAATCTGGAAGAGTACGTCTCGCGCAACCTGCGCCAGTTCGTGCGCCGCGACCGCAACCATCCGTGCGTCTTCATCTGGTCCATCGGCAACGAGATTCCGCCCGCCAAGCCCGGTGATCTGAAAGACCCCGGCATGACGCAGGCCCGCTGCACCCTTTTCCGTGAGGTCATCCGCGAGCTTGACACGACCCGCCCGGTCGGCATCGGCTGCTGCCACGGCAACGCCATCGGCATGGGCATCTTCGAAAACCTGGACATCACGGGCTGGAACTACGGTGGCCAGTACGCCAACATCAAGCGTAAATACCCGGACAAGCCGGTACTCTACTCCGAGTCGGCCTCGGCGCTCAGCTCCTACGGCTACTACGCGCAGCCGCCGCCGCAGAACAAGACCGACTACGCGGTGGAGGATCTCGAAGTCTGCTCGTACGACCATAACGCCGCGCCGTGGTCCGACATCCCGGACCTCGAGTTCGCCCGCATGGAGCGCGACCGCTATTGTGGTGGCGAGTTCGTCTGGACGGGGTTCGACTACCTGGGCGAGCCGACCCCTTACATGCACTACTTCGAGCAGATGCGTAAATATCCGCAGGAGCAGATGGCCCGCAGCTCCTACTTCGGCATCGTCGATCTCTGCGGTGTGCCCAAGGACCGCTTCTACCTCTATCGCAGCCACTGGAACACCAACGCTGTCACGCTGCACATCCTGCCGCACTGGAACTGGCCCGGCAAAGAGGGCCAGAAGGTGCCGGTCTATGTCTACACCAGCGGTGATTCCGCCGAACTTTTCCTCAATGGCCAGTCTCTGGGTCGCCGCGCCAAGGGCCAGCAGCAGGCCAAGCCCGCCAACCTCGCCGCCGGCAAGGCCGCCACCGCCTCAAGCTTCGAGACCGCCGCCCACAACAACCCGGCTGCGCATGCGGTGGACGGCAGCAGCGAGACCCGCTGGTGCGCCTCCGGCCCGGAGAAGCCGCAGTGGTGGCAGGTCGACCTCGGCGCACCGACCTCTTTCAGCTCCCTGAGGGTTACCTTTGAGGGCGAGTCCAGCGCTTACGGCTACGAGATCCTCACTTCGGACGATGCCTCGGCGTGGGCTCCGCTGCTCTCGAGAAAGCGGGGGGATAAGGCACCCGCCTCCGCTGACAAGCCGGTCACCTGCCGCTACGTGCGTGTCGCCTTTGACGGTCTCGACAATAACCGCTGGGCATCTATCCGCGAGTTTGTGATCGCCAACGAGCCGCTTTCTCAGGCCAATCCCTATTACGACGTGTGCGACACCTACCGCCTGCGCTGGCTGGATGTGACTTACGCGCCGGGGGAGCTGAAGGCCGTGGCCTACAAAAACGGTGTGCAGATCGCCGAAGAGGTGATGAAGACCGCGGGCAAGCCCGTGGCCGTGAAACTCACGCCCGAACAGGCCCTGCTGCCGGCGGACGGCGAGAGCCTGGTCTTTGTGCAGGTGGATGTGGTGGACCCTGCCGGCGTGCGCAATCCGCGTGCAACAAACCGCGTCCACTTTGCGCTGACCGGCCCCGGCGAGATCGTTACGGTCGGCAACGGCAACCCGCGCGCCACCGATTCCTTCGCAGATGTTTCTAAACATCCGCTTTATTTCGGCAAAGCGGTGGCTGTCGTACGCCGCAAGATGAATCAGTCCGGCCCGGTCACGCTGACCGTTACCGCCGACGGACTGGCTGCGGATGCGGCGGTATTCCGGTAAAAAGGGCAGGGGTCCCGGAAGGAAAATCAATTAAGCTTCGATTGACTAACCGGGTTGCTTGGTCTATTATTGCCTATCCATTTTTAATTGAGGAAAAAGGTTTGTTCATTAAACCGCGTGTTTGCAAGGGAGCTGTGCCCATGATTGATCAAGTCGGAGTCTTCAAAGCGAGTGTGTGTGCAGTTGCAGTGGCCGCTTCCGTGGTTACGCAGGTCTGTGCGCAAGATAATGCGCCGGCTGCCTCTGCCGCCGGACAAGCCGCAACGGCTGAACAGGTGCCTGCCGCCGAAGCACAACAGCCAGCCAAGCTTTTCGAGCTCTTGGTACGCGTGATGAACATTCAAGGCGCTTGCCAAGTGAAGCGTCCTGACGCGGGACAGTTCGAGCCGGCGCTGAACAACAAGGCGTATCCGCTCGGCACTGCGTTCAGTACGGGTCTGGGCGGGTCAGCGGTCGTTGTTTTCTCCACACAAGAGAGCGCCCAGCTGTTGGAGAACTCGGAGGCGCTGGTTATGGCGTCCGGAAAGAATCCGGCCGGACGGGTTCTGCGGCTGGTCGCAGGCAAGATCAAGACCACCCTGCGCGATAACCTGCCGGAGGGCAGTTTCGGCATCGAGACCCCCAACGCGCGGTGCCTGAACCTTGCGGGACGCGGCGAGTACTCTTTGTCGGCCGATGCGACCGTCGAGACCTTCCAGATTGCCACGATCACCGGCGTGGCCCGTGTCGAGGGGCCTCAGTATCAAATTCCCGCCTTGCGTGCAGCCAACACGATCAACATCCAGACCGCGCTTGACCGCTCGCTCAGCCGACTCACCAGCGTGTCTGGCGACTTCGCCATTATTTTGGAAAACGGTACGGAGAGTCCTGTGAGCTTCGGGATGTCGCCCAATGCGGTGGTCAAAATCTGGCGTGAGAATGCCCCTGTCGGCGGACGCGTCATCGTTTCCACCCTTGTCGTAAGCCCAACGGGCGTGCCTCGCCATCACTTTGCCTATGCGGAAGGGCGCCCTAACTTGGCCACGCGCGAGCTGATTGCTCCGAGCGAAGCGGAAGAGAAGGACAAGGAGGAAGCGTTGCCCGTTTTGCTTTCTGCCGGTACGAAGAAAGAGGACGCACCTGACGTAACGGAAAAGGCTGCCGAGCCCGTGGCGGCAGATGAGAAAAAGGCCACCGTGAAATAAGCGTTCGCTGTAGGATTTCATAAAAACCGGCGGCCGGCGCAGCCACCGGTTTTTCTTGTTAAAAATGTTTGCGCGTATCTTAACCCGTTTGGACTAACAGCCGTGTTCATTTATCACTTCAACCGACTCATCCGCAGCCGCATCCTGTGGGGCTTTTTTGCCATCATCATCTCCGTCGCCTTTGTCGCTGTCGGCTCTTGTTTTAAAGCGCCGAAAGATGGCATGGCCGCCGGCAAAATCAATGGCAAGAAGATATCATTCAACACCTTCGAGCAGGCGACCCAGGCGATTCGAGGGTTCGGGCGCAACCGCGACAACAAGTTGGCCGCGAATGTCGTTGACCGTCGCGCCTGGGAACAGATCGCCGCCCGTTTGACCGCCGAAAAAGACGGTCTCGTCGCAAGCAAGGACGAGGTTCGCGCGATGTTGCGCGAAGTGCCTGGCTTTCAAGGTGCTAACGGCTTCGACCTTAACCGCTACCGCATGGTTCTCGCGGACCAGGGGTTGACGCCTGCCCTGTACGAAAGCCTGGTTTCGCACCAGCTCGCGATGATGAAAAGCGCGGCTCTCGTTGAAACGGCCACGTGGGTTGCACCGATGGAGATGGAGGACGAACTCGCGGCCATGACCGACCGTTTTACCGTGCAGGTCGCAGCGGTCAGCAATCGGTTCGCCGCGGTTGAGATGCGTCTCACCGATGAGGATTGCCGCAAATTCTATGAGGCGAACAAGGCTTCGTTCGCGCTGCCCGACCGTATGGCGGTTCGTTATATCGAGTTTCCCGTCACGAATTATCTTGCGAGCATCAAGGTGTCGGAAGATGATCTGCACACGTATTACGACGACCACGCCACCACCTACACGCGCACCACAACCAACAACACCTCCGAGACGATCCCCTTTTTGGAAGTCCGTGAAAAGATTCTCGCCGAGCTGACGTTGGAAGAGGCCCGCTACTGCGCATCCACGAGCGTGACCTTCAACATCTAC
>JBBRJN010000052.1:0-10730 GCA_038219365.1 Kiritimatiellia bacterium
GTGCGCGCGAACCCGAAGTTGAGTGGCACGAAACACAACGTCTTCGGCATCCAGACCGGCGTGGCCATAGCGTTCGAGCAAGGGTCGTTTGTGGGCGTGCGGTTCTTTGAGCCGCACGCCTGATTTGTGTTCGTTGTCTGACGCCATCTCT
This sequence comes from Kiritimatiellia bacterium, assembly GCA_038219365.1. Taxonomy (GTDB): domain Bacteria; phylum Verrucomicrobiota; class Kiritimatiellia; order RFP12; family UBA1067; genus JAHFSX01. The sequence continues at coordinate 152 of JBBRJN010000052.1, forward strand.
CATTGCGATCCCTGAAGGGCTCACGGTGGAGGGTTGTTTTGTGCGCTGCATGCGTGACGAAAATAAAGCACTTGCGTCACGGGCATAAGGTGGTATTATGTTCCGCACTTTTCCGACTGACTGTGTGGTCACTGAGCCTGAGGGCTTGCGGAGTGTTTGTTAAAGAGGAGTAACTGAATATGGCCAAGATCGATTTTGGCGGTGTTGTTGAAACCGTCGTCACACGTAAAGAGTATCCCTTGAAGAGAGCGCAGAAAGTCCTCAAGAGCGAGGTTATTGCCATCATTGGTTATGGCGTTCAGGGTCCTGCTCAGTCACTGAACATGCGTGATAACGGCATCAACGTCATCATCGGTCAGGACAAGCGTTTTGCGGGCGACTGGAAGCGCGCGATCAAGGACGGCTTTAAGCCGGGCCAGACGCTGTTCGACATCGAAGAGGCGTGCGAAAAGGCCACGATTGTGATGATGCTCGTGAACGACGCCGCGATCAAGCAGGTGTGGCCGCGTGTGGCGCCGTATATGACCCCCGGCAAGGCGCTCTATTTCTCCCACGGTTTCGGGTTTGTCTACAGCAAGCTGACGGGGGTGAAGCCGAGCGCGGACGTGGATGTGATTTTGGTTGCTCCGAAGGGGTCGGGCACCTCGGTGCGCCGTAATTTCCTGGCGGGAGTGGGTATCAACTCCAGCTTCGCCGTGGCGCAGGACGCGACAGGCAAGGCACTGGACCGCACCTTGGCGATTGGCATCGGCGTGGGGTCGGGCTATCTCTTCCCGACGACGTTCGAGCATGAAGTGACTTCCGATCTCGTCGGCGAGCGCGGAGTGCTGATGGGCGCCTTGGCCGGCATCATGGAGGCCCAGTACGAGGTTCTCCGCAAGAACGGCCATAGCCCGTCCGAGGCATTCAACGAGACGGTTGAGGAGCTCACCCAGAGCCTCGTCCGCCTGGTCGACGAGAACGGCATGGACTGGATGTACTCGAATTGCTCGGCCACGGCGCAGCGCGGAGCGCTCGACTGGAAGCCGAAGTTCAAGAAGGCGACGCTGCCTGTGTTCAACGACCTCTACAAGGCGGTCAAGACCCAGGCCGAGGCGAAGCGCGTGATCAAGGTCTGCGGCACGGACGATTACAAGCAGAAGCTCGACGCGGAACTCAAGGTGATGCACGAGTCCGAGATGTGGACGGCCGGCGCTGCGGTTCGCTCGCTGCGTCCGCACGAGAAGGCCAAGGCCGGTGCCGACAAGGCCACTGGCGTCAAAGGCCGCGGCGCGAACTGATCGGTTGCGTAACGGTATTACGAAAAACCCGTCGGGAAACCGACGGGTTTTTTGTGTTTAGCCACGAACCGCACGACTCCTTTTTCTCGGCGCGTGTCTTCAGCGCTCTTCGACCAAAGGCAGAACCAAGGTGCGGGTTTTTCCGGCACGTGTGACACTGAGGGAGACGCTGTCTCCGGGTTTGAGGGGGTCGAGAATCGCTTGGAGGTTTTCGATGGTGCGCACGGGTCTCTTGTCCACGGCGGTGATGACGTCGCCAAAGGCAAGGTCGCCGAGGTTATTGACGCCGAAGCCCTCGAGTCCTGCGGCTGCGGCAGGGGTGTTGTCGGAAACGGCGTAGACGGCGACACCGGTGATATTGGCGCGGGCCGTGACGTGGTCGGGCAAGAGCTGGACGCCGAGTCCGGCACGCGTGACGCGGCCTTTTTCAATGAGTTGCGGCACGACACGCGAGACGGTGTCGGAGGGTACCGCGAAACCGATGCCGGCCGAGGCTCCGCTGGGGCTGAGGATCGCAGTGTTGACGCCAATCAGGTTTCCGCTGCCGTTCAGCAGCGGCCCCCCGGAATTCCCTGGATTAATCGCGGTGTCGGTTTGAATGACATCGTAGATTTTCCGGTCGGTCATCGAGGTGATCGTGCGCCCCAGGGCGCTGACGATGCCGGCCGAAAGCGTGGTGTCAAGGCCGAAGGGGTTGCCGATGGCGTAAACTTGCTGCCCGACCTGAAGGTCGCGTGAAGGTGCGACGGTCGCGGCCGTGAGTTTTTCCGGGGGAGCATCGATTTTAAGCACGGCGAGGTCGTAGTCGGGAGCGATGCCAATAAGCTTCGCATCATAGCGGGTCCCGTCCGGGAAGGTTACTGCCAGTGTATTGGCCTGATGCACCACATGGTAGTTGCTGACGATGTGTCCTTTCTTATCCCACACGAATCCTGAGCCCGAGCCTTGGGGCACCTCGTAAAGCTGGAAACCGAAGAGCCCCCTGCGCACGAGCGCGTTGTTGTCGACCGCGACAACCGACGGTGAGACGCGTTTATACACGGTTGTCGCTTCGGATTCTGCGGTTGGATTCTCGACCTGCGGCAACCTCCCGCTGGCATGTGCGGCTTGGTTGGTCATGACGGTGAGTTCGGCCAAGTGGAGTTTCCAACTCAGTCTGTTCTCCCTGATCTGAAGCACCAAGAAGAGCGTCATCGCGATCAAAGCCAGTGTCAGAAACGGTGAGCGCATCGAGTTCATGGGGTAAGCATAGCGGATGCCCAAAGAGTCTTCGAGTGAAAAATGGACGTGAGGAGTTAGGAGTTTATCGTTCGGTGTTCGGACCGGCGAAGAGGGTGCCCTGTGATTCGAAGAGCCGCAGGCGCCCGTGGAGGGCATGGACGTCGAGAAGTGCCCGCATCTCCACCTCGGTCTTGCGGAACGTGGCCGCAAGGGCGTGCAGCGAGACGGGGTGGCGGCTGACGAGGGCGATGAGCGACTCTTCTGTCAGTTCGACCTGTGCTGTTGCGGGTTCCGCGCCGCCTTCCTGTGCGGCGGGACCGAAGCGTGCGGTGAGTGCGTGCAGCCGTTCAGGCGGGCAGGCGGTGACGTTACTGTCGGCCGGCGGGCGCACGGCGGTGTTGAGCGTGATGGCGTCGGGGCTGAACGACTGCGCAAGGTCAGCGATGCGCTGTGCCTGCTCAGGGGTATCGTTGCTGCCGGGAACGATGAAAACTTCGAGGTCGAGGCGTCCGGAGAACTGCTGGCGGAAAGCGCGGTAGCCATCGATGATGGCGTCGAAACGGAGCGAGGGGTGTGGCCGGACGATCCGTTCGAAGGACGCCTGATCCCAGGCGTGCAGGGAGACCTTGACCACATCGGCGAGGGCGGCGTCGCGGCGGACCTCGGGCAGGAAAAAGAGCGAGCCATTGGAGAGCAGGAGCGAGTTGCAGGGTGTCTCGGCACGAATGAAGCGGAGGAGGTCGCCGAAGCAGGTGTGCAGCGTGGGCTCACCGGAGCCGCTCGCGGTAATAAAGTCGGCGGGCGGCTGTCCGGACGCAAGCCAGCCGCGCAACTCTGCAAGGATATCCGCGATGGGTGGCTGATCGGTGCGGGTGAGGGTCGTGTGCGGCGTGGGACCGAGCTGGCAGAAGCGGCAGTCTAGCGTGCAGGTCTTGGGCACGGCGAGATCCACGCCGAGCGACCGGCCGTAGCGGCGAGAAGGCACTGGACCGAAGAGGTAACGCATGAGGAGTTAGGAGTTAGGAGTTAGGAGTGAGGAGTTCTTTGGGCAGGGTTAATCAACTCCTAAATCCTAAATTCTAACTCCTCCTTGATCAGGTGTCTTGAGCGATGGTGTCGATCTTCTTGTCGATGCCGAAGACGAGGAGCTTGTCATCGGGCAGGATTTTTTCGTCGGCGGTAGGGATGATCACGGTGCGCGGCTGTGTGGGGTCCTCGGCGAGGCGGCGGACGCAGAGCACGGTGACACCGAAGTTTTTGCGGACCTCGGCTTCGGCGAGGGTCTTGTTTTTGAGCGACTCCGGAACGTCAATCTCAGCGATACTGAAGCCGTCCGAGATTTCGAAAAGGTCGACGGAGCCTTTGGAAAGCAGGGTGCGTGCGAGGCGTTTGGCGCAGTCACGGTTGGGGTAGATCACCACATCAGCACCGACACGCTTGAGAATCTTGCCATGCATGTCGGAGTTGGCCTTCGCCACGACGGTTGGCACGCCAAGTTCCTTGCAGTTCACGGTGGCCATGATGCTGCCTTCGAGGTTGCTGCCGATGGCGACGACCACGACGTCACATTCTTGGAAGCCCGCATCCTCAAGCGTGCGCGAGTTTGAGGCGTCGCCTTCGACAGCCTTGGTCACGAACTCGGAAAACTCCTGGATGATCTCGCGATTCTGGTCGATCAACAGGACTTCCGCGCCGTGCTCCGCGAGACTCTCCGCGAGTGATGCTCCGAGGCGGCCTGCGCCGATGATGCCGATGCGTTTCATAGTAGTTAGGAGGGAGTAGTTAGGAGTGAGAAGTGAGGGTGAGTGCCTGTGCGAGGTCGGCGATGATGTCGTCCACGTTTTCGATGCCGACCGAGAGGCGCACGAGGTCCGGGCTGATGCCTGCCGCGATGAGCTGTTCGTCGGTGAGTTGGCGGTGGGTGGTGCTTGCGGGGTGGAGAACGCCGGTGCGGGCGTCGGCGACGTGCACGACGATCGCGGCGAGCTTTAGACTGTCCATGAAACGGACAGCGGCCTGACGCCCGCCCTTGATGCCGAAACAGATCACGCCGCACGTGCCGTGAGGCAGGTATTTCTTTACGAGGGCCGCGTCTTTCGAGGAGGGCAGGCCAGGATAATTGATCCAGGAGACGCCGGGGTGCTTCTCCAGGAAGGCCGCAACGGCCTCTGCGTTGCGGCAGTGGCGCTCGACGCGCAAGTGAAGGGTCTCAATGCCCAGGTTGAGCAAAAAGGCGTTCATGGGGGCCGGGGCGCTGCCCAGGTCGCGCATGAGTTGTACGCGGGCTTTAACGATAAAGGCTGCGGCACCGAAGGTCTCGGTGTAAATCAGGCCATGGTAAGAGGGATCGGGCTGGGTAAAGCCGGGAAAGTTGCCACTGGCCTTCCAGTCGAACCGGCCTCCGTCCACGATCATGCCCCCTAGCGCGACCGCGTGACCGTCGAGGTATTTTGACGTGGAATGAACGATGATGTCCGCGCCGAAGTCGAAGGGTCGGCACATGATTGGGGTAGGGAAGGTGTTGTCGACGACGAGAGGCACGAAGTTGGCATGGGCGACACGGGCGAACTTCTCAATGTCGAAGATTGTCAGGGCGGGGTTGGCGATGGTCTCGCCGAAGACGGCGCGGGTAGTGGGGCGAAACGCTTTTTGTAGATCCGCTTCGGTGGCATAGGGGTCAACGTAGGTGACCTCGATGCCGAGTTTTTTAAGGGTGACACTGAAAAGGTTTGTGGTTCCGCCGTAAAGGGCAGCTGAGGCGATGAAGTGGTCGCCGCTGTTGCAGAGGTTCAGAAGGGTGATGAGCGCGGCTGCCTGGCCGGAGGAGGTCATCATCGCGCCGACGCCACCTTCAAGCGCGGCAACTTTTTTTTCAACGGCTTCCGCCGTGGGGTTGCTGAGTCGCGTGTAGAAGTGGCCGGGGGCTTTAAGGTCGAACAGGTCACCGACGTGCTCGCTGCTGTCGTACTTGAAGGTTGTGCTTTGATAGATGGGAAGGACGCGCGGCTCGCCGTTTTTGGGCTGCCAGCCTTCTTGGACGCAAAGGGTGTCGAGATGGTTTGTCATAAAAATAGAAAGGATCAGGGTTTTTGAGTTAAGCGATTGAAAAGGGCGATCACGGGGTGGGGGTTATCCGACGACGATTTCTTCCTCAGGGTAACGGATGCGCCGGCTTTCTTCGCGGGCACCAATGAGGAGCGCCACGACGAGAGGACCGAGACGGCCAACAAACATGCAGACGATAATAACCAATCGTCCCGCCGTCGACAATGCTGGTGTTGTGTAAACGGAGAGGCCGACGGTGGCGGAAGCGGAGATGGTTTCAAACATCAGCTTCGAGGCGGAGTCGGGTTTTAGAGGGGCCTCGGTGATAAGCAGTGTCCCGAAGGCTGTCAGAACGAGCAAAAGGGCGAGGAGAAAAATGACCAGGGCTTCCCGCACAATCGCGTTGGGGACGGTGCGTGAGAAGATGATGGTCTCCCTGCGGTTCTTGCAGATGGCAAAGATCGTCATGACGAGCACAACCAGGGTGGTTGTCTTGACACCGCCTGCGGCGGACCCGGGAGAGCCGCCTACGACCATGAGCAAACTTGTGGTAAAACGCGTGGCCTCAGTAAGCTGGCCCATGTCAACGGCCGTGAATCCGGCGGTACGGGGGGTTATGGAGTGGAAGAGTGAACAGGCTAGCTTATTCAAGAGGGAGAGGTCTTTGAGCGTGTTACCCCACTCTTCAAACAGGAACGCGGCCGTGCCGACGGTGATCAGCAGGAGGGTGGCAGTGAGTGCGATCTTGGAGTGCAGGGTGATGCGCCCGCGCGTCTTGAGGTTGCGGCGCCAGAACTTGGTGGTGATGAGGTTGTAGAGCACGAGGAACCCGAGGCCGCCCAAAACAATCAGCAGGTCAATCACGAAGAGGAAGGCGGGGTCGCTCTGGAAGGGGATCAGATTGTCGGGGTGAAGGGAGAACCCCGCGTTGCAGAAGGCGCTGATCGAATGGAAGATCGCATAGTAGATTGGGGGCCAGATTCCGGGCGGGAAGTGCAGTTCAGGAGCATGAGCCAGATAACGCAGCCAAAGTAGGACGGCACCGAGGCCTTCGATCAGAAAGGTAAGTCCCATGGTCCAGCGCAGCAGGGAGCGGAGGCCGTTGACCTCGTCGATACCGTATGCGCTCATCAAGACAAATTCGCTCTGCACACTGAGGCGGCGGCCGACGATCACAAGCAGGAAGGTGCCGAAGGTGGTGATTCCGAGGCCGCCGAGTTGGATCAGCGAAAGCACGATAAGCTGGCCGATGAGCGTAAGGTCTGTACTGATATCGATGACGGAAAGACCGGTCACGCAGGTGGCGCTGGTGGCGGTGAAAATCGCCGCGACCGGGGCTATGCCAAGACCATTGGTGCTGGAGAAGGGCAGCGTGAGCAAGAGGGCTCCGGTCAGGATCGCAAACAAAAAGCCTAAGGCCATGAGCCATTGCGGGCTCAGGCGCTGGAGAAAGGACTCGTTTTTAACAGGTTTGGGCATGGGATTAACAACACGCCAGCGGTGAGTTCAGCACCTGCGCGACGGAAAACAGAGTTATCATCTCACATTCCCGCGAAAGCGGTCAATTCGAACCTTGCAGCCGAGAGGCGCGCTCCTCGAGGATGGTCCACCGTGCGAAAGCGGCTTCCAGTTCAGCCTCGGCCTGCGGCAGGCGGACTTTTGCGGCATCGACCGCGGCGGGCGCTTTCTGGTAGAGAGCGACATCGCAGAGGGCGGCGTGCAGGGTGGCGATATCGGCTTCGAGCTTCTCGATGAGGCGGGGCAACTCTTGACGTTCGCGTTGCTCTTTGTAGCTGAGACGGTCGGGGTTACGTTGCAGGGACGTGAGGCGGGCCGCAGCCGAGTCGGCTTTTTTCGGCGCACCCGCTTCCGGGGCCGGGCGCTGGCGCAGCCAGTCGGCATACCCGCCGGGGTACAGGCCGACGTTGCCGCTGCCGTCCAGTACGAACGTGCTGGTGACCACATTGTCGAGGAAGGCACGGTCGTGGCTGACAAGCAGCAGGGTGCCTGCGTAGCCGAGAAGTTGTTCTTCGAGCAGCTCAAGGGTCTCGATGTCGAGGTCATTTGTCGGCTCGTCCATGACCAGCAGGTTGCCCGGCTGGAGGAAAAGCTTGGCGATCAGCAAACGCGCGCGCTCGCCGCCCGAGAGTGCCTTTACGGGGGTGCGGGCACGATCGGCGGAAAAAAGGAAATCCTCAAGGTAGCCGTAGACGTGCTTGCGCACGCCGCTGATGATGACCTCATCCTTGTCGTCTGCCAGGTTGTGGAGGACGGTTGCCTCGAGGTCAAGTTGAGCGCGAAGCTGATCGAAAAACGCGATCTGAACCCGTGCGCCGGCGGTGATGCTTCCAGAGACGGGTGCGAGGCGTCCGCAAAGCAGGTTGAGCAAGGTGCTTTTGCCGGAACCGTTGGGCCCGATGATGCCGATGCGTTCGCCACGCAGAACCTTGGCTGAAAAATCGCGGATGATGGGGTCTGCTCCGGGATAGGCGAAGGTTACGTCCTTGATCTTGAGCACCTGCTCGCCCGAGGACTCGCCCGCGTCGAGCTGGAGGCGGCTGACGCCTGATTGCGTGCGGCGCTGCTTGAACTCCTCGCGCAGTTTGAGCAGGGCTGCCACGCGGCCCTCGTTGCGGGTGGTACGGGCCTTGACACCGCGGCGGATCCACGCTTCCTCTTGGGCGAGCTTCTTGTTCTTGCGCTCCCAGAATACGCTCTCATCGCTCAGCAGATCTTGCTTGCGCTGTACAAACGTGGAGTAATCGCAATCCCAACCCGCGAGTTGACCACGGTCGAGATCCAGCACCTTGATCGCGACGCGCTTGAGGAAGGAACGGTCATGGGTGACGAAGATGCAGGCGCAGCGGCTTCGTTGCAGGAAGGTTTCGAGCCACTCGATGGAGTCGATGTCAAGGTGGTTGGTGGGCTCATCGAGCAGGATCAGGTGCGGGTCGGACGTCAGGGCGCGGGCGAGCAGGACGCGGCGGCGCATGCCTCCTGAGAGGGTGTTGAAGGGCGCATCGCCATCGAGTCCGAGCTGGGTTAGGAAAAGTGCTGCGCCGGGGTGGTGGGTGTCATGTGCATCTGCGCCGATACCTTGCTCAACAATGTCGGCAACCGTGCCTTCAAGGTCGCCCGGCACGTCTTGGGTGAGGTAATCCACACGCAGGCCGGGCTGGCGGATGATTTCTCCTGAGTCGGGGCGGATCAGCCCCGCGATGATTTTGAGGAGGGTTGACTTGCCCTCGCCGTTGCGTCCGGTGATGCAGGCGCGGTCACCCGGTTCAATGCTGAAACTGACGGCGTCGAGTACGGCGGGACCGCCGTACTGGATGCTCACTTCACGAAGAGAGATAAGGGCCATAGAAAAAGGAGGATTTAGGAGTTAGGAGTGATGGACAGGATTGAAAAGGCGCGAAGTTTACCACAAAGGCGCAAAGACACGAAGGAGAGAAAGCGGGAAATCGTAAAAGAGGTGGAGGATTAAGCCCTGTGTTTCTTGACTTTTTTCACTCACTCGGCATAATACATCTTACTGTTCGTATTGAGATGTGTTTTGTCGTTCGTTTATGCGAGCGAATTTTAGGTTTCATGTGAAGGGCTTTCGCTAAAGGAAAACGGTTATGTTCAGCGGAAAGTTGACTTGGCTTTTCTGGGTAAGCCTCGTCTCGGTCGATCTGCTTGTGGCGGGAGCGCTGCCCGCGCCCGTGAGAGTCATGAGCCCCGAACTCCTTCCCGTAGGATCGGCCACGCTCCACTGGTTCGGCCTGCACGTGTATGACATTGCGCTCTATGCGGAAGAGCCGGGTTACACCACCAACGGTGCTGCCGGGCTCAGCATCCGTTACAACATCTCGATCAAGCACAGGCGGTTACAGGAAACCACACTCAAGGAGTGGCAGCGGCTGGGCAAGGGCAATGCGGAACAACACGAACGCTGGATCAGACAGCTGGATGCGCTGTGGCCAGACGTGAGTTCCGGCGACAGCCTCACCGCGTTTCGGAACAGAAACGGGCCGACGCAGTTTTATTTAGGGGACCAATTGCTCGGGGACGTTGCCGACCCTGCGTTTGGCCCGGCCTTCTTTGCTATCTGGTTGGACGCCGATTGCCGGTATCCGAAGGTGAGAGACGGACTTTTAAAAGTTAACAAGCGAGAAGAAAGGATGATGATCCCATGAAGCTTTTCTTATGTCTGATGGGCGCGGGGCTGCTCTGCGGGGGATGCACGTCGGTTGCTCCGAAGCAGTACTCGAAGGAGCAGCCATTGCTCGACCTGAGCCGTTATCTGGAGGGTCCGCTCGAAGCGAGCGGCATGTTCCAAGACCGGAAGGGCAATGTGGTGAAGCGCTTTCATGTGAAGCTGCTCGGCACTTGGAGTAACAATGTGGGCCGATTGGAGGAGGATTTCATCTATTCCGACGGTACGACGCAACGCCGAGTCTGGACGATCACCCGACTGGACGATCACCATTATTCCGGAACGGCGGACGACGTTGTCGGTGTCGCGCAGGGAGAAGCCTACGGGAATGCCCTGAACTGGCGCTACACATTGGCGCTCCCGGTCGGCAACAAAGTCTACAACGTGAAGTTTGACGACTGGATGTTCCTGATGGATGAGGAGGTCATGCTCAACCGCGCCGTCATGAGCAAATGGGGCTTCCGGCTGGGCGAGGTGACGCTCTCCTTTAGAAAGTTGAGCAAGTCTCTATGAGTACCGTCAGCGAAAAGAAACGCATTGCGGTCGTGGGCGGGGGCGTTTCGGGGATAACGGCGGCCTACTTGCTTCAGCAGGGCCATGAGGTGACCCTGTTCGAGAAGAACGCGATTGTTGGCGGACATACCCGGACGTGGGTTTTGCAGGATGGGCCAGACGCGGGCACGCCCGTCGACACGGGCTTCATTGTGTTCAACAACCGGACCTACCCGAATTTTATACGTTTTCTGACTCGGCTGGGCGTGGCCTATCAGCCCAGCGAGATGTCCTTCAGCTGTTACAATGAGACAAGCGGACTGGCCTACGCAGGAACCGG